>JAIOHN010000969.1 GCA_019912985.1 Anaerolineae bacterium
CTGTAAAGCGTGGGTATACTGGCATTCAACTGCGAGAGGGTTTGATCAGAAACCGCCAGCAATTGCAGCAACCGCCCGGCAGCCATAAAAGCATCATCAAAGCCATAGTAATCCTCGCCAAGAAAAATGTGACCGCTCATCTCCCCGCCGAGCAGTGCGCCGATCTCGCGCATTTTGGATTTTACGAGTGAGTGACCGCTGGCCCACATCACCGGTTGGCCCCCAGCTTTCGCGACTTCATCAAACAGCACCTGGCTGCTCAATACATCGGCCACCACAGCTGCGCCGGGTTGGCGCTTGAGCATATCACGCGCCAGTAGTGCCAGCAGCCGGTCTGCGGCGATCATCTGCCCGTTTTCGTCTACCGCGCCCATGCGATCCGCATCCCCATCAAAGGCGATGCCAATATCTGCGCCCACCTCACGCACTTTTTCACCCAGAGCGGCCATATTCGCAGGAACCTGGGGATCTGGCTGGTGATTGGGATATGTACCATCTGGCTCACAAAAGATGCATACCACATCATGGCCCAATTTCAGAAACAAGCGTGGCGCAAACATACCGGCGGTACCATTGCCGGGGTCAATCACGACCTTGAGTGAACGCTGCATGGGCTGTAAGCGTTTTTCAAGGTCAGTGAGATAACTGCTGTACGCATTTTCGTCGATACTGCTGCTGCCCTCACCATAGTAAATCCGAGAACTCATGGCAAGGCCGCGAATTTCCTGAATCTGCGGTCCGTAGAGATTGCGGCTGCCCAAAGCCAGCTTGAAGCCGTTATAAGTTGGCGCGAGATGGCTACCGGTGACCATCAATGCACCGGCTTCGCCGTGCTGCATGGCATGCCAGTAGACCATCGGTGTTGAGACCATGCCGATGTCAATGACCTCGCAGCCACTGATATTAATGCCCTTCATGGCAGCCAGCGCCAGTTCCGGGGACGATTCCCGATTGTCGCGCCCGACAATCACCAAGCGCTTGTCTTCCTGCTGCTGGATGTAGGTGCCAAATGCCTGACCAATGCGCTGGGCGATTAGCGGGTTGATAGGGGCATCTGCACCGGATGTCTTGCCTCGGATGTCATATTTTTTGAAGATGCTGCTGTCGATTGCGTTATTCGCCATCAATCACCACCAGTTCCTGGCGGACGTACACACGCTGGCGATCCAACACATCTTTATGCACATGCGTGCCTGGCCCAATCTGGGCAAGTTCACCTATTTTGACACCGGGCATCGTCATCACATCTACGCCCAAAAATGCACTTTGGCCGATTATCGCACCAAGCTTATCGCGTCCGCTGTCAAATTTCTGTCCCTTTACCCTGCTTGGCACTGTGCCATGATCAATCCGCAGGTTCGCGGTCGTGCAGCCAGCGGAGAAATTGACCTGCGGCGCAAACACCGAATCGAGCACGCGGCAGGCATGCATCTGGCAACCATTGGCGACATAACTACGTGCCACTTCGGTGGTAAAACCCACATTGCAGTCATCCAGCACCATTGAATTGCGCACCAAAGCATTATTGCCGACGATCGTGCGCGCGCCGATGTAGGCCGGGCCGACAACTGCCGCGCCAGGAAACACTTTTGCGCCCGGACCAATATACACGTTGCCCACGAGGGAGGCTGTGGGCGCGATATAGGCATCGTCCGCCACAGTCTGCCCTTTGAGCTGCGAAAGAAAATACTCCATGATGTCCAGAACATGCCAGGGAAACTTCAGAGCGCTCCAATGACCCGTATAAGGCACTGCTCGAAAATTATGCGCTTTCATCAAACTATCCATTGCGCGTTCGTAGTGGTCATCACCGGGCTTATCGCTGGCATATTCTTTGCGAATTGCTTCCAGCAGCGCCTCCGCATTCTGGTGGATATGAGCGACAATCGCGACCAGATTGCTAGGGCGATTCTCCGCCCCTGGCTTCTCCACAATTCCCGTGATTCGGCCATCCGTATTCACCACCAGATAACCCCCAGGAAAGTAATCCTGCATCTCATAGCCTGCCAGATAGGATGCGGCTGGATTTGCTTTGAAGAGGCTGAGCATATCCAGATGTAACCGGTCATCCACCACATCGTGGACTTGATTGATATAAATCGGTGTATCAGGCTGGTCGGCCAGCGCCGGTTCGATCTGTAGCAGGGCATCCCCCATGCCCTTTGGCTCAGCCTGCACGACCACCTGCGTTTGCATGGCGGGCATTTGTGATATAAGCTGCTGAATATCGTCGGCATTGGTCGGATTGCCAACAACAATCGCCTGCTGTAAGCCGAGGGCATGGTAACGTCGCAGCTGGCTGAGCAGTAAAGGCTCACTTCCAAAGTGCAGCAAGGATTTTTCGCGTAGAGGCCACATCCGCGAGGAAGCCCCGCCCGCAAGTATGACCAGTACCGGAACCTGACTCATGAAATCTCCTTTATTTGTTGATGACTATGGGAAGCATAGCCAGTAAACCCTACAAGCACCTTAAACATTGTAGCGCGATTCACAGCGCATATCGCGTGAGCCGTTGGAAAACCGTTAGACTGTTTGCGTTGTGCGCACAGAAGCGATAATCTTGCACGGAGAAAATTGGTCAAAGGGATCATTGTAAGACATGAGTGAGACTTTTCTGCTGAATTTTATGCGTGTTGCCGTTGAAGTCACACGGGTGGAACGAGCATTTGCTGTGGACATATCACTCAACGTGCTAGGAACCATCAATCTGGGGCTGGAGGAAATCGAAACTGCCTACCTGAAAAGCGCGCGCCAGTCGATAGATGATCAGCAGTCGATTATCACCGATAATTACGCAATGACCCTCGATCCTGCTAAAGCACCTGTCACCAACCAATCTTTTCCGCAACTGCGCACAGTGGTGTTTATCCCCGTGAAAGATCATGGAGTGGTTTGTCTGGACCAGAGCGTTCGCCGGGGGATTTTACCCAAGGAAAAGATCGACAAGCTGATGGAGCTTGCGAATTCACTCCTCAAGGCGCAGCAAACTGAGCTGGACGAAGAAGGCATCCTGGCGATTTACCGTGAGAGTCTCTAGTTCTGTAAGGTGGGCAGCGAGCGTGGCTGAGGTATCGCCTGGAAAATCTCCTCGATAATCGCAGCGGTGCGCTTACTATACAGCCAAACCATCCCCGTTTTCACGTCAGAAGAACAAATCACAGCCAGCGAGACGATATACGGGTTTCCGAATTCGATAATATAAACACCGTTGTTGTTGCCTTCGAAAAAGGTGGAGTGAAACTTATTCTCCTCCAACAACGTCGCCAGCGAACGCTGCGCGCCATGATCCATGGTTAAGGCTTTGGTCAGTAGTTGCAGGTCGTAATCTTCCAACGTGCCTGCAGCACCCACCATATTGCCTTCACTATCGACCAGGCCCACAAATCGCGCCTTCACGTGATTCATCAGGCGATTCAGTTCCTGATTCACCAGCGTAAAATGATGACGGCGCAGCATCAGTGCCGCCGGGCGCGTACGCGGGTCCAGGCGACGCGCCCGGTCACGTACGATGTTTTCCTCATGCGGTGGCTCATGGTGCTCCTGGCGGCGAGAAAGCCCACGAGCTTTCTCAATCTGGCGTTCAATTTGCATGAGGACGAATGTCATATTGAGGGGCTTATAGAGATAATCGACTGCCCCAAGCCGAAACACAGCCACCGCGCTCTTGGCCGAGAGATCATCGTCGATGACGATTACCTTCGCATTTGGGCGCAACCCCCCGACGACTGCCAGCAGGTCCATCCCACTGAGATCAGGCAGCTCCGCCTCGGTGATAATCAAGGTAAAATCCGCCAGCAGGATTTCACTTAATGCTTCTTCAAAATTGGTGGCATGGCTTAGATTCGTAATC
>JAIOHN010000970.1 GCA_019912985.1 Anaerolineae bacterium
TCGTTAAGCTTGCGCACATGCTCAACACTTTGCTCCCCGTAGGGGGTATGATCGTGAGCGGTTGAGGTTTGCGCCCGGCGCGAATCCACCAGGAATACGCGACCCCCAGGCCGGGTTGCGCGGCTGACTTTATCGAGGAAATCGTCAAGCCGCTGGGGTGGAACATGCGACAACCAGAAGCTGAAAAATACGAGATCGTAGGTCGCCTCGGGCTGCCACTGGAACAGATCCGCCTGCTGGTAGGTGACTTTATCACTCATGAGCTTTTGCTCATTCACCACCAGCACTTCCGGCGAAGCATCAAGCGCAGTCACCTGCTTACTGGCCTTGACCAACTGCTCCGTCCAGATGCCGGTACCAGCTGCCAATTCCAACACATTGTCGAAGGGACCAAGCGCCTGCAGCGTGTCCATCACCTGCTGCGCCTCGGCGAACCACTGGCGATTCACCGTCTCGCCATAATCATAGCGCCCGATGCGATAAAACCATTCATCATATTCGCTGGCCCGAGCGCGGTAATAGTCGATCTGCTGCTGCAGGCGAAAATCAAGCGGTTGGATAAACTCCAGGCGGTTGCCAAACGGATCGCGGATTTCAAAGCGTTCATAACCGGGAATAGGCACGGAATCGCCTATCTTGATGCCCTGCGCCTGGATCACCTGCCGCCAATGCTCAAGGTCATCCACCTCATAGGCGATATGGGCTTTCGTTAGCGTGCGATCGACGCCATCCTCAACACCAACATGAATTTGCTGATTACCTGCTTCCAACCAGAATCCACCGCGTCCCTTGAGAGACTCGGGCTTTTCGACTTCTTTCAGGCCCAACAGGTCGCAATAAAAAGCGCGCGCCGCTGCTTCGGCTTGGCGCGGGATGGTGATCTGGACATGGTGAATGCGAGTGACCGTCATGCGCGTTTCGGTTTTCCTTTTGGTTTGTCCTGCAATGCCCGGGCAAATTGGCCCAGGAGATGTCCCTGGATGGGAAATGTCAGCGCCAAGGACACCAGCCACCCGATGCACGGGATCACGTTAATCAGGCTCAGGAGCAGGCTGGCGATAAAGCTGTAGAACAACCACTGGATAACCAGGCCGCTTTTTTCCGTCACCGCGCTGAACAAATCGCCAAATTGGTAGAATACCCCTGTCTGCCGCACTTCGCTATAACGCACCGTACCAATCGCCAGCATCGGCCAGGTGATCACGTTGTAGAGCAGCAGCAGCGGCACCAGACAGCACACCAACCCCACCGCAAACGAACCGGCGAAGAACTCGCTGCGGCCTCCCTGCGCGATGGCCGGGATGCTGAATGCACAGCAAGCCAGGAGCAAATTAGGGATGGAATAGACGAGAATCGCGATCAGCACACTGCCCCCCAGGGCGATCTTGTCGCCGATGTTATCCCAACGGGGCATGGGGTTGCTGCGGCCATCCTGCATATTCTGAATAAGCTCCACCACCCAGCCCAGTAATCCGGCCAGGGCAACCAGCCCTAGCAGCGGGATGGCAGATAAAAACACCATAATCGCCGCAACAATAAGTTTCTCAGTCCACTGGCGATCATCAAACGCATAAGTCAGCGCACGTCCAAAATCCACAATGACTCCCCCTCGTGCAAGTCGCTACCCTCTTTTATAGCACAAAATCAACTGCCATACTGCGCAGTATACGCATTCAGATCGTCAAGGGTAAGCTCGCCCAGGTGCATCTCGCGCACGATGCCGCCGCTATCGACGATGAAGGTCGAGGGGAAGAAATCGACTTCATACTGCTGCTCCACCGCAAAGCCTGTATCGAGCAACACAGCGAGTCCGCTCACGCCATTTTCGGCCAGAAAGGTGTTGATCTGATCCGGCGTTTCACCGTTATTGATCGCCAGCACTAAGGGGCCATCGTCAGACTGCTGCTCGGTAAATGCTTGCAGCGCAGGCAGTTCACGGCGGCATGGCTCACACCATGTGGCCCAAAAGTTCAAAAACAGCAGCCGTCCGCGCAGGCTGGAAAGACGCACGCTTTCACCATCGAGTGTTTCCAGTTCAAAATTAGGTGCCGTTCGCCCGATCAAGAGCGATGTCGGCAGAGTCGCCACAGGCAGCGGCGTGGGAAGCTCGCTGCTCAAGCCACCAGCGTTGTAGACCATGATCAGCGCACCGATCACGCCTAACAGCGGCAGCGTCAGCAAGACGAATAACGCTGGATGAAATCGCGGACTGGTATCATTCATATCAAGGTACCCATCTTGGAAAATACGCATTCTCGGCAACAAAAGTCAGCTCACCCGACTCCATATCATAGGTCCATACTTCAGGACGGCCATCCGAATTGGGTTCGCCAGTGATGGTCAACTCTGGAAAACGCTGAATCACAAGCTGCTCTCCCTGCGGGTCCCAGGAGAAAAAGCCATTGAAAAAGCGTTCTTCTGTCACCAATGGCTCGACATCGCCAGTTTCACTATCGAGCAGGTAAAGCTGGCGCGTGCGAGTGTAGCGATCATCCAGATAACGCCGGGCCAGTGCCAGGTAGCGCCCCTCAGGATTCCAGGCCGTGGTCGCGTCGTCAATCGGATCATTGGGATCGGTCAGGTCGATAATCTCGCCGCTCTGCAAATCCGCCATCTGAAGCGTGCTGCGCGCGCCACCGCTCTGCTCGTCAATAATCAAGCGCGGAAAAACGACTTTTTGCCCATCGGGCGAGAGTGCGACATCGCTGCCACCGTTGCGGGTGGGAATGGATTGCAGTGAGTCGTCGGTAAAATCATAGACGAGAATGCTCATGCTGCGGTTGTCATAAAGCACAATGCGCTGACCATCAGCCGACCACTGCGGCGCATAACCCAGAATCTGCGAGTCGGAGAACAGCGGGCGATTGGTCGCCGGGGTGGTGTTCAAGTCAATCAGCCAGACACGCGTCGGGCTCACGCCGACACTATCCATGCCGCTGTTCAGTTCGATGCGATGATAAGCAATCATCGTGCCATCAGGCCGCCAGACGGGGGTATTACAATCTGCATCCGGGCAGTTGGTCAACTGCTGAAGGCCGCCGGTTTCAAGATCAAGCAGCTTAATATCCGATGTGCCGGTCTCCGTGTTGCGTTCGGCAAAAGCGATGCGCGTCCCATCCGGGCTGATGTCAAAATTCAGCACCCCTGATGGGCTAAAAGTGGCCTGTTCCGCACTGCCCTCAACCCGAGGATCAGCAATCCACACATTCTGCGGCACGCCATCCGACGGGGTAAGAAAGGCAACGCGTGGTGTGCGGATGCGAAAATCAAATGCGGTATCCGCCAGCACCTCACGCCCCGATTCGCTCCATGCCCCCCTGGCGAGGTTCACGCGATAGTCCGCGCCGGGAATGAGGGCGTCGTTGGGCCGAAACCGCAGTGTGGTGCCGCTCCAGCTAAAATCACCTTGCAGCGGGGGATCAAAACTCACGCGCTCAACCACACTGTCCAAATCCATCGCTTCGCTGAACTGAATTGCCACACGTGTCGTGCTGGAAGCCATAGCTGCTGGTGCAGTGCGGACGATCTGCACCCCCACCCGGTCGCCCAATAGAACCACCAGCAGGATCGCACCGATCAGCACCAGAACAAACAAGCCGACCAGCGCGTCAAAACGCGACGCATGAAACCAGGACGACTGTTTCGCCGGGTTCATCGTTTGCTCGCTCATCATTTCACCTGATTATCTGGCCGATTATGGATAAAGATAGGGATGCTCCGGCTGTTCGATCTGTTCCACCGTGATCGGGTGCAGCACGGGGCGCTGCTCGCCGCGAAAATCCTCGACCTGGAAGCGTCCCAGGATTTGTACCCAGGTATCCTCCGCCAATGGCTCATCCCAGACCACCGGCAGCCCGACCGCTGTCGAATCCGCCACGCAGCAGCTAATGGTAAAACGCGCCACCATGAACTGATTATCAGGGAAGCTACTATCACGATAGACAAAACCGGCGACATCGGCTTCCTGTCCGTTCAGGGTGGTGAGATCATCCGTCACGTTAAACACGCGAATCCAATCCAGCACATTGCGTTGCAGCGGCGCGATGGTGAAGGTGGTGGCATTCTCGGTCGTCGTGAAGGCGTTGGTGTTGATGTCACTGCCCACGGCTGCCGCCCCCAGGGGACGCGATGGCACCAGCGTGCCGAGCACCAGCGGGATAGCGACAATCAGCAATCCTGCCCACGAAACGTGCTCATGATCATGGTCGGCATGGTTGTGCTGATGGTCGTGATCATCAACGCGGCGCAGCAGGCTATAAGCGCTGACCACGCCTAGCAGCAGGAATAGCACTGCCGCAACATACGAGAGCCAGGCAAAACGCGCATTGATATAATTGGTCAGGTTGCCGCTGAGAATGTTGAAGACAAAATAAAATCCCAACCCCAAAAGCAGTGCGGTTTTCACCCATTCCTGCGTGTGATTGTGGTGGTGATCGTGATCGTGATGTTCATGATGGTGGTCATGAAGCTGCGAAGTGGATTCCATTAGGATAAACCTCTAAAACACAATATTCAGGTTGAGCCAGATACCGATCAACATGGTCATCAGCAAGGGCAGCACAATGAGATAAACCACCGTGCGGCGCTTGAATACCCCCAGGAACATCAAGGTGCTCTTAATATCGACCATAGGGCCAAAGGTGAGGAAGGAGAGGATTGAACCGCTCGTAAAGGTGCCGACGAAGGCCAATGCCAGAAAGGCATCGACTGTGGAACATACGCTGAGCAGGAAGGCCAGCAGCTGCATCACAATCACAGAGATAATCGGGCCTTTTCCCAGGGCAAGCAGCACTTCCTGTGAAACCAGTGTCTGCATCCCGGCAGCCAGCAGCGACCCGATGATAAGATAGCGCCCCATCTCGAAAAACTCGCTGCCCGCCATATCCAGCGCCTGCCGCAGCCCCGCCAGCAGGGATGGACGATGCGTTATGCCATAAAGGGGAATGGAATCGCCGGAGCCGCCCATGACCGGCATCAACGACTGGGGCTGAAGCACTTCCTGCGGACGCGCCCCAAATGCAAATACCAACCCGACTGCCACGGCCACCACGGCGGTAATGACAAAGCGACCGATCAGGATTGGTCCGAAGCCAAAGGCGATGTAGGTACTGACCAGCACCACCGGATTCATGACCGGTGCCGCCAGCAAAAACGTCACCCCGACCGACATCGGCAGCCCCTTGTGGAACAACCGGCGCACGACCGGCACCACGCCACATTCACAGACAGGAAAGGCGAACCCCATGAATGCCCCGGCAATGGTCGCCAGAACCGGATTGCGCGGCGTCCAGCGGGCAATATCGTCATGGCTGACGAATGCTTCCAGCAGGCCGGATACCAATGTACCCATCAGGAGAAACGGGATCGCCTCAATAAAGATGCCCAGAAAACGTGTACTGAAGATGCTGAGGATGGTGGACGCATCCTGTCCTGTCGCCAACACCGCAGCCAAGAGCACACCTACTACAGCCAGACCGACAAACCACAATCCATAGTGGCGAAGTAGTTGTCGCATACTGAAGCCTCATCTTATTTCCGTGTCGTATTCTAGCAGAAAGACCATCCCTTTACAGCCGGTTTGGAAAAGAAAATGATGAGGATAGACGAACCCATCCTCACCGGGCGAACCGCCTAGCTTTCGGCCTGGAGCTGTTTGAGCCGTTCGATCCGCTGCTGAAGGTAGATCGAGAAATAACCCTCATAACGCGTCCAAAGCTCAGGATTGCGCCAGTCATTGCCGCTGATATGTTTACGGCAGTCTGGCGCACCACAGGCACAGGTAAACTCGTCGTAGGCATCGCCATCGGTCATGGCGTAGTCGTAGCACACTTCTTCACCAGGGACAATATCCCGCATGGCAACCAGAATACTGTAGCCGAGGATGCCCGCATTCGGGTTGCAACAGTGATTGATGCGGTCACCCGGGCCAATCTTTTCCGGTACCAGAAACAGACCCTCCGCAATCTGGACACTCAGGCTGCGCAGTGTTTCATCGAGATGGGTAAAGTCTGCCTGTGTATAAACGCTTCCACCCCAGGCAGCGATTAAATCCCCTTTCTGGATCGGTTGCAGCGCAAATATCCCATAACCTTTACCCTCAACCTCACGGGCTTCCAGAGCGGGAGAAAGATAAGAAGAAAGGGCATCAGCCACGTTATACTCCTATGCTTTATGATCATCCAGTGGAAACGAATGCCGTAATTGTCGACGATTTTTGCCGTCTGTCAATATTGTGAGGATTGGCATCCACCCTGTATACTTAACCCAGATCATAATATTTCAGGAGGCAGCGTGCCATGCGAAAAACAGGCGCGATTGTGCTGTTATTATTGTTCACCATATTTATCAGTCTCTATGTCCAGGCGCAGGATTTCGGCACCAACTGGACCGGGACATTCTACAACAATCGCAATTTTCAGGACCCGGTGGTAGCAACCATCACGGGCATTAACGGATTGAATTTTAACTGGCCCGGTGAGCCAAACATCAACGGGGCGACGGTTGCCGGCGTACAGG
>JAIOHN010000971.1 GCA_019912985.1 Anaerolineae bacterium
GGCCCAGCCCAATCGCCCAACCCAAACCAGCTCGCCAGTTACGCTTGAGCGCCTCTGTAAAAATCGAGCCTGTCATGCAACCACCTCCTGGTTATTGCCATAGAAGGCCAGGAAAATCTCTTCCAGGCTCGGCTCCTGCACCCGTAGATCAACCACATAAGTATCGCTCAGCGCGCGCAGCAGCGGGTCAAAATCGCCCGTCAGCCGTAGTTTGAGCAACCCATCTTCAGCGCTGACATCACTAACGCCCGCCAACGCTTCCAGTTGAGGCATAAGCTGCACCCCATCACGCAGTTCCAGGGTAACCCAGCGGAAATCGGCATGTGTCAGATCGCTTATACGTTCCACCGCCTTGAGATCGCCATGACGCAGGATTCCAACCCGGTCACAAATGGCTTGCACCTCGCTCAGCACATGCGAAGAGAGAAAGACTGTCCGTCCCTCGTTGCGCACTTCGCGCATGAGCTCGTTGAAGATCTGCTGCATCAGAGGATCGAGGCCAGATGTGGGTTCATCCAGGATAAGCAGTTCTGGTTTGTTCATCAACGCCAGGACCAATCCTAATTTGCGCCGGTTGCCGGTTGAATAGCTGCGCACCTTCAAACTTAAATCCAGTTCAAGCCGCTGACTTAACTGCTTTACATACGCTGCGTCGACTCCGCCACGAACCTTACCGACGAAATTAACTACCTCCTGACCGCTCAGATTTTTCCACAGGGCCAATTCGCCCGGCAAAAATCCGATATGCTTGTGCAATTCGACACTGTTGGCCTGGGCATCCATGTTCAGAACCGAAGCACGGCCCTCAGTGGGGCGGATCAAATCCAGCAACAAGCGGATTGTGGTCGTCTTACCAGCGCCATTCGGCCCCAGATAACCAAAGATTTCGCCTTGCTGGACATTCAGGTTTAGATGGTCTAAGGCGAGAACGGACTTATCGCCGTTGCCATAGCGCTTGGTCAGGTTGTCGGTCTGAATAACAGGTGAAGCCATGAGAGACTCCTTCTCAAAGATACGGGCAGGTCTGGTCAGGAAAGGCTACGCGCTTCGAAAGATTTGAGCCGTTCACGAATCTGGGCGGTAAACTCACGGATGACGGCTTTTCCAGCCTCACTGTCGCCGCCACCAGGCGGTTCCAGATAACGGGTCATCATATCCGCCATCTGATCGATTACCTTGTCCATAGACGGTGTTTCCCCATCGGGGATCAACTCGCCTATATTGAGCAAGCCATATTGGATTGTGACGCCCACGTACGAAAACAGCTCCAAATCCACATCATTCCGTACCGCGCCCACGTCTTGCAAGCGGCTTAACATATAGCGAATCATCTCGCGACGTTCGCGATAAATATCTCGCATCTGGGGCTGATTGAGCATCCGTCCAAAGACGCGCCGGTTATCACCATAAATCGACAGGATAAAGCTGTTTGCTTGCATCGCCCGAAGGGCAGTGCTAAAGAGTCCGGCAAATGTGCCGCCTTTCGGATCCGCTTCCACGCGAACCAACCAGTCCTCCATAAAAAGCCTGGTTTCATGCCAGATTACGGCATAAACAAGACTCTCTTTGGTTTTCCAGCGTGTGTAGAGGGTACTCTTAGCCACTCCCGCATCTCGGGCAATCTCATCGATGGTCGTTTTTTCGTAACCGTAATGCCCAATCAAGCGCGCCGCAGCGCTCAATATTCGTAATTCGATCTCATCGTCGGTCAAACTTCCTCCAGCAGTCGTACGTTATGACCAGAAAACTACATATGGTCAATCGTACGTCCAGTTCGATTGGTAGTCAATATGCTGAACCCCCCAGATATTGGGGGTGAGACTTAAGGATTGTGCAACGGTGTGCAGTTATCAGAAGTGGGAATCGATAAGAAAGCAGCCTGCTGTGAAGTGGTTTCTCTTAAAGAGTTTTATGTGGTAGCGGAAATAAAACAAAAGGGATACACCCGAAATTTCAGATGTATCCCTATCACATAAGACTACTCAAATCTGAGGTTCCGTTGAATCAGGTCAACGGCGTAATCAGTCCATACAATATATCAACCGCCCAAAATGAGCGGACCTGTTATACCGTAATTGCCTCCCACCATGGCAAGATCGCCCACATTAATGAGGCCATCGCCATTTAAATCCACATACGCGATCTCAGGCATAACATCCTGACCATAGTTGGCGCCAACGAAGGAGGCATCGACTAAATCAACAATGCCATCATCATTGACATCTCCCGCACGCAGTATAACCTGGCCCAGGTCAAGACTTTGTTCGTCTGTTTCCACGACGACTACCTGGACCAACGTAACGTGTTGTTGAGCCATATATCGAAGCGCGTAAGTTCCAGATGTAACCATGTTAAACGAATACGCCCCCTCAACCGATGTCACTGTCTGGGCCACCATTTTCTGCGATTCATCAAAGAGTTCCACTGTGATTCCGGCATTGTCCGGGCGATTCTGGTATACCGCTAAACCAGAAAGCGTGCCTGCCATCATGACAGTAGATGTTGGGATCACGACCTCTTGAGCCGCTGCTGGAGGCGGTGTCTCGGTATAGGCCAGTGTTGGAACTGGTGTTTGTGTCTCCGGTGACACGGCTGTGGCCTCCGGTGTCGCCACCAATTCAGGAACGGATGAAGTGCTCACCACCGCTAGTGGCATTCTGACACCATTCGCATTTACGCCGAACGCAGAGCAGTTAAAGGCTATATTGCTTGCAGTTTGGATGCTATAGCGAAGCGTGTAGGCAATACCATCACCCGTAATCGCTGGATTTGGACTGGTTCGGGTGGCAGCAGCTAGCCATTGACCCGTCGAAGCATTAAAAGCCTCTGCTCGATTTCCAACCAGTAGGCTGTTACTACTGTTGAAAAGGTCGCCCTCGGCAAAGCCTGACGCGACTAAACTACCTGGGGAAACTGTACATTCCGTCTGTAACCCATAAAGGTCCATCACATTAACCAGCCGAAAAGCGACATCAATCGAGTCACCAACATTCATCCCATGCGGTGTTATTTCTATAGCGACCGTCGGCCCTATGGGTTGAAGAACCGGTGTAGGCATATTCGTGGATACCGGCGTGACGGTTGCTGGAAGCACCGTTTCGGTTGGTATAGGTGTAGCGGTCGCTGGCAGCATCGTCTCAGTTGGTATTGGCGTGGCAGTTGGATTTGAAGCAGTGCCTTCGGTGATCCACAACACCCAATCCTGGTTGCTTTCACTGGGTGGAGAAAACGTGTTCACACCCGATGTCACGGCGAAGGCTTCACCCAGGTTGGCATTGGGATCACGCGGATTAAACCAACGCCCAACCAGTTGGCTACCATTGACCGAGAGCGAAAAACTGCCGCTGCCACTATACACCACATAGTGATGATTCGGTTCTGCAAGCACAAACCGCGAGTTGCCACCATCCTCAACCAGATCATTAGCAGCCTGCATCCGTTGAAAAGGCACACCACTCTGGTTAAGGAAATGTCGAAACGCGCGCAGATCGCTACCAGTGCCACTGCCTGCTGCCCCACCCAGGAAATTGGCCCATAGATTAGCACGCAAACGACTATTGCTATTGCTTTCCAGAATACCAAACTCTTCATCCATGTGGGGAATCGCTTCACGCTGGTTCATCTCTCTAGCGTAACGATTGACCAGTGCCGGACCCGCATCATTGCCAGCCTGGGTAGCAATAAATGTCCCCCACGGCTGGCCGGAGAAGCCCCAGCCGGTTCCAGTCAGGCTATGCACTGACAGCAAGCGTCCCCATGGATTGTGCTGCTGGATAAACTCACCAGCGGCTGTAATTTGATTGGCGGAGAAACCTTCCTGCCATTCCAGTGCGATGACAAACAGCGTATGACTGAAGGGGGAAAGACGCGCCATCGTGTAGCGTGTCAACCGGTTGACATCCGCTGCTGACAACGCCCCAAAGTTACTATCATCAGCAAAGTACCAGAGTTCCGCCAGAATACCTTCATTCTGAAAACGGCGGACATAACTGTCATAGCGACGCCAGCGTGCCAGGTCCATCCTCGACTTATCGTTATTGGATGCATCGCCCACCCAGGGTGTGACCGATTGAGCGCTGTAGTCTCCCCTGTTGGCAATATAGATGTTGGCTTTGTTCACATTATGGAAATCGCGCTGACGCTGAATAATAGCGTCACGCTGTCCATCTGTGGTGGTCTCACTCATGAAGGTGTGTGTAGTACGCAATCCGTTCGCGAAATCGAGGAAGTTCCCTACTAGATACGCATAACCGCCATTTTGCCAACGGAAGTAACGGCCTTCTGAGGTGATTGCTCCTGGATTATTGTTATCAAGTGCGTCAAATTCACCGGTTAATCCATTGAATTGGGGATCGACCACGCCACCATCACCTGGGACCGTGCGCCATGTCCAGCGCCCCGAAAGATAAGGGGTGATGCGCGCCTTCCAGACGTTGCCTGTTTGCCCTCCATTGCCATCTCCATCATAAAATCCGTCAATCGTAAACACACGGCCTGATGGGTCGGTAATTTCGAGCCTGAGCAGATAAGTGTCAAAAGGGTTGGCGGGTACGGATTGCGAGGTAAACGTCAGTTCCAGGGTATCGTAGCGTTGAACCGTGGTGATTTGCTGCGCCTGTGAAGGTTGGATATCAGGCGCGAGCATAACCAAAAGAGCGAACAAAAGCACGGGCCACAAACGTAATCTCATTGAATCCCTTATCTTGAATCTTTACATCCACGGCCCATGATATATCAGAAAGCAACGATTTCACCCGCTACAAAAGTCCTGTTTAATAGCAAATCAAACCGGCTGGTCAATATAAGATCAGCCGTAAACACGTCACTTTAATCAGAATTGCTAAATTGTGGTGCCGATTCAGTGCTTCGATGTAATCCGCTTTTGCAAAGCCTCGACTAACGCATCCTTTTCGACAATCGCTTCACGCAGTTTCTTGAGTGTTGGCGATTCACCCCGAAGGGCATCAAAGAGCACTTGTTCCGCCGCAATGTACTCCGCACAGGCATCAGCCACATCGGCAGCGATGTTTTTTGGTATTACCGCGACACCATTGAGGTCACCATGCAGCAAATCATCAGGGTAAACGGCTACACCACCAACATAGACTGGCACGTGCATATCCAGCATGTGAATGTAACCGTGTGAAGCAACAGAGCCATTCATGTAAATGGGGAAATTTAATGCCTTAACCTGTTCGAGATCACGTCCCGGCGCGTTGGTCACCAGCCCGACAGCACCAAATGTCTTGTATGAGGTACACATCACCTCACCAAAGGTAGCTGCTGCCGCTGCGCCTTCCAAATCCTGAAATACGACCACGGGTGGCCCGGATAATTCCTCAAATCGTTCGATCTGATCGGGTAGCAGCGTATAAACATCAGAACCACTCGGTGCAACCAGCGTGCGGCAGATGATTGTGGAAGCAAAACCGACCATCGGCGGTTGATCGGGAAAAGCGGACTGGATAGAACGATCCATATAAC
>JAIOHN010000972.1 GCA_019912985.1 Anaerolineae bacterium
CCTGCTTGAGTGTCGTTCCACTGGAGCTAGCCATACCGCCGGTCGAACGTAAAAAGGTGCTAAATTCCAGATCCTTGCGCACTGTCTTGCGGTCACTGAGAAAACCAGCGATCCCGATCGGCAGCAAGGCAACCGCCAGCCCCATCAGCACGATGCCCATATCCAGACCCAGGACAGCCAGCGCAAGCGCCATCATGCCAGATAGTGGCGCAATAATGCGGAATAACTTGAACGCACGCTTCTGTTCCGCAGAACCAATTCGCGGTGAGACCGTCATCACCTCACGCGGGGCCGAACGGAAAATAATCCAGGTACCCAGACCGCTGAACATGAGCCCGGCGACCATCATCGAGGTCATCGTTACCACATCCATCGAATAAATCATGGCGGAGATCATCTGAATGATGATGATCAGCGCCACCGAGATGACGATCGATGAAAAAGCGTTGGTCCACTGCTTCAACCCTTCCAGGTCGCGCTCATAACGATTTTGATAATCCTCACCCTGGGCTTCTGCCTCACGGCCCAGAAAATCGGCCAGCGGCTCACCAGAGCGCAGCGCGTCGGAAAAGCGCAGCAAAAAGCTCTTCATGTTCTCCGATTTCGCCATCTGACCCACACGGCGGCAGGCTTCAGGGTAATCAAAGCGCATCTCGGTCACCAGCGTGTTGATCGCCTCGAAATAGACAGCAACCGGTGATTCGGACTTCGCGGCCAACTCAAATGTTTTGCTGCGCGTGATGCCCGCAGATGCCATCGCGGACATATACGTCAGTTGATAGAACAATTGAAACGGCGCAACCGGCTTAAAAGAGGCCTTGACGGCGCGCTTCGGTGAGGATTTGGAAGAATTCATTGAAGTCCGTCACTTTTTTCTCACGATGTAGCTTCTCGAAAATTTTCGCCCGCCGCTTGACTTCCTGGTAGATTTCTTTGCGACGATGCGGCGGAATGCCGCGTTTAATGGCGATGATCTGCTCCAGCAGGTAGCTGTTCATGTAACCCGGAAACTCGAAAACATCTCGTGCCGGGTTCCAGCGAAACGCTTCCAGAAATGAGAAGGTTTCGGAGATCGGGTCATAACCGATAATCTCGTTGATACTCAATACACGACGCGCCGCTCGCCCATCGGTTAACCGCACTGCCGACTGGATCAGCGCCAGATTCAGGTTGTCAATATAGGTTTTTGGAATGTTGATCGGGTCGCCGGTCAGACGCTGAATGAGCTTTTCGACCGATGCCGCGTGGAAAGTGGACATCACACCGTGACCGGTCTGCATGGCCTGGAACGCGACAACGGCTTCTATACTACGGATCTCGCCGACGATGATACGATCCGGGCGCTGCCGCAAAGCCGCTTTGAGCAGATCGAACATGCCGACTTCGCTGCCTTTAGCATCACCCGACATATGCCGCGTGACTTCCTGCACCCAGTTGTCATGTGGTACATAAACCTCCGGGGTGTCCTCAATCGTGACGATCTTCGCGTTCGGCTTGAGGAAGGCGTTGATGGCGTTCAGTGTCGTCGTTTTGCCCGATGCCGTCGCTCCCACCACAAACAGGTTCATCCCTTCCTCAAGCATCAGGGACAGGTAGGCGGCCATCGTATAATCGAGTGTACCGTAATCGACCAACTCCAATACACTGGTTGGTGTATCGCTAAATTTACGGATGGTAAAGTTGCTGCCGCGCTTGGAAATCTCGCGCCCGTAAACGATGTTGATACGCGAGCCATCCGGCAGCACCGCGTCCACCAGCGGATTACGCACCGTGACCGGGTTCTTAATCCACTCACCCAGCCAGACGGCAAAGTCATCGACATCATCATGATCGACAAAGGTGATCGATGACTCGATGCTCTTGAAAATCTTGTGCTCGATGAAGATGTGGCCCGCGCCACTGCAACTAATATCTTCAATGTAGGGGTCCAGCAGCAGCGGCTGAAGTACACCCAGGCCCACTTTATCGCGCAGCACGCGGTATTTGATGGCTTCCAGTTCCAGCGGACCGACGATGATCTTCATGTTGCGCCGTGACTGGGTTACGTGCGGGTCGGTCGAGCAAATGTTATCGACCAGCCGGATCAGCAGGTCTCTTTTCTCGTCTTTGTCTTCGATGCGCCCAATTTCTTCCGCCCAGGCGACCAATCGCTCATCGACCTGCGGCATCAGCTCTTCCACATCGACGACGGTGGTCGGCTCAATCGCGATGTGGTGATCACGACCGCCGCCGCTGCCTGGGTAGACGTGCACAAAAAGGCCATCTTTAATGGGATAAATCAGATTACGAACCTTGAGATCACTCAGGGAACGCGAAGGTTTTTCGTAATAATCGGGTACGCCAATTTCATCCATGGGCAGGTGCCGCAGGTACTGCGACAGGAAAGGCGACTGAAGGGCCGCCTCCGCCAATGGTTTGGACAACGCCATATTGGTGCCATTGTCAATTTCAGTATAGGGAAAAGGCAATAGCGATAGCGCCATGTCAATTACCCTCGCGCTTTACTGATGGGGATCACACGCATGCCCCACCCTGGCTCAACATCAAAACCCACGACCGCGCCCGTCACATTGCCCGCGCCACGGATCTTGGCGACCTGCAATGTTTTCACTAAACGCTGTCCGTCCTGTTCGGAGCGCAGTACCAGGTGCGCGTCACACATCGAGCGGATGTAGCCGATCAAATCCGGGTCCACCGCTTCACTGTGCAGCGTCACGATCACCGAGATGCCCTTAGCGCACAGGCGTTTGGTTTTCTCGAAGAAGTTCAGAATTTGGAGTTCATCCGGCGCGTGGGAGATGGCCGCTGTGAATGAGTCCACCACGATCAGGTCACGTCCCTGCTCGTGCTTCATCGCATCAAATAAGGATGTGGGCGCATCTTCGCCCAGGTGCGCCAGTTCCATCGGATAGGCTCGGAATTTTCCCAGCAGCAGGTGGTCGAGCACATCCAGGTCGATACTCTGCATCTGACGCACCAGGCTTTTGATCGTATTTTCGCTGGTGAACAGCGATACGCGAAAGCCATCTTGCAGCGCGCCCCACAGAATTTGCTGCGCCAGTACCGACTTGCCCGCCCCGGAGCTGCCTTCAATCAAAGTCAGCGATTCAGTGGGCAGGCCATCACCCAGACGGCTGTCCAGCTCCATGTTGCCAGAGGAAATGATCCGTTTTTGCGTCTTCGTTGAGCTATCCATGCACCGTCATTCCACGATTAAAAAGGTGTAGTTCCCGATGGTGTTGTAGCCATCCGTCACTGTGAACTGGAAGGCATCCACGCCAGTGCCGCTGCGTGTATAACTAAGCATACCGCTGTCAATATCAGCCTGGGTGAAGCTATCGCCCAGATTGAGCGTGCCTTTTTCGGGTTGAACAGACACCGTGTAAACCAGCTCACCTGCTGCGCTGTCGGGATCCGTCACCTGCAGATAAGTATTGTCAATCTGCCACGAGCCCATGCTCGTGGTGTTCAGCGGCTGGTTCTGGGCCAGCGTTGGCGGCAGGTTGACCGTGATGTTGTAGGTATAGACACCCACGGTGTCTTTGCCATCTGTGATGTTCAGAGTAAAGCTGTCGTTACCACTGCCTGTATGAGCATAACTCAGCAGCCCATCATTAATATTGCCCTGGGTAAAAGTCATGTTCGGGGTCAATTGACCCTGCGTGGGCGAATCCACCACAATGTACAGCAGGTCATCATCTTCATCGTCCGGATCGGTCGCCTGCAAGTAGCTGGCGTCAATCGTGCCGGTGCCACCACTGGCGATCACCAGCGGCACATTCAGAATTAATGTGGGCGTCTGGTTGCCGAGAAACTGCTCGGTGA
Organism: Anaerolineae bacterium; assembly: GCA_019912985.1. Lineage (GTDB taxonomy): Bacteria > Chloroflexota > Anaerolineae > Aggregatilineales > Phototrophicaceae > JAIOHN01. The sequence continues at coordinate 3,826 of JAIOHN010000972.1, forward strand.
CACTGGCTCCATCTTCCGAGACCAGCGTAAATTGAATGGCCGCGCCGGGTCCCACCGCTGGCGACAGGCTGAACTGGATAAACGCCTCTTCGTCAGGGTTCCAGATGCCGGGGTCGAACGCCTCGCCCACTTTCGCATCATAATCAATGTAGAGTCCGGTGATCGCCCAGCCGCTGCCGTAAGAAAGCCATTCAATGTGATAATCATCTGCCGCGTCGTAATACTGGACAATGGCATCCCAGGTATCGTAATCCGCCAGGCGGGTTGATCCCTGGTTGCTCAGCAGCAGGCTGATCTGGCTTCCGTTCTGGCTGGTATAGCCATCGTCGCCGATCATCATGGTTCGCATATTTTGATCGAGGCGTTCATTCATCTCCTGCCACGACACCTGAAGTGTATCCTGAGTCGTCAGCATGGCCTGCGTCAGATTCAGCATGGCGAACAAGATGAGAAAAACGGCGAATACAGCGGCTAATATAGTTTCCATGACGTCACATACTCAGGAAATATTCGCTCGAGATGCCGCTCGAGGTGGTGACCTTGGCGAAGTAACGCCCGGAAACCAGCGCGCCACTGTAATGAATGGAGATTTTCAACGTCGCAGCGGACAGCCACTCGGTCCCATTCTCGACTTCCCAATTCCAATAGGGATAACCGGTCGCCACACTTTCGTGCGGGATGCGGACATAATTCGTCTCCGGGCCAAAGAACACGTCGAGGTTATCCAGCGCGGTCACGCGCATCTCGCCGACGTTCTTCACCCACACGAACACATCAAAATCACCGTTGCTGTTGGTATCATGCCACCAGCCGCTTTCGTCGAGTTCTGCCGCCGCATGGATCACGGAGATCTGGCTGCGCAGCCGGTCATTGGTGCGCTCGGTCATGCTGGAGATCGCGTCGCCGCCTCTTATGATGGCAGGGTAGGTGGTGTTGAAAAGCATGAGGGCCATGATCATACTGATGATGATCATGATGCCACTGGTAATGGTCTTATCCATGTTTACGGTTCCATTTCACCCCTGCGCCAGCGTTATTGATTCCTGCGATCAGGCGAAGCACCAGATTCTGCTGCGAGTCATCTTCTGCACTGTTCTGGGTCACGGTTGTGTCTGGTTCCTGCGGAATCTCAGGCTGACGTTGAGGTTTGACCCCTTTTTTATCTTTGCCGGACCCTGATGCTTCATAAAGTTCGATCACCGGTTCCAGTGATTGTGCGACCTCGGCTGTGATCCGTCCTTCGTTCACATGCTGCCGGAGTAGCTTCCGTGTGTTCTTTGGGCCGAGCTTCTCAAGTTTGGCCCGCGTCCACTCTTCCAACCGTACCCGGTTGACCCAATCTGTTTCCTCGACTGCCTGGGGAGATGGTGGTGGCATCTGTGGAGCGGCAGCACGCCGCCGTGGAGGAGGTGCCTCTCCTACTGTTTCTACCTGGCGGACTTTGATTGTGTGATTGCCATTTTGAGCGTGTCCATTGGCGGGTGGTTCAAAGCCAGGCTCTACTGTGGACACGGATCGTGTTTGATATACCGGCTCCGGTTCATATTCAACTTCTGGCTCTGGCATTAAAACGGCACGCTGTGGAGCAGGCGCAGGGCGAGGGGTAGATTCACGCAGTTCAGGATATGTGTTGTTTAAGACCTGTTCCTGAATTTCCAGCAGGGTTACCTGGATTTGATTTTTCAGGATTTCGATTTCTTGCTCAAGGGCCTGTACGCGCTGTTCTAACTCCATCAAACCCCTTACCTTTCTTTACCTACCATACAACATGCCGCCTCACCAGCACGGCCAAAGTGGTGAGGCGGTTGTCCTAATTGCTCGATTGAGCGTAATAAGACCGGGAATAATGAGCGTGGCCGTGCTCTTCAAATTGGTAACTGCGAGAGGGGCTTATCTGATAAGCCCCTCGGAAATCGACTTGATTAGCGGAGTTCCATGACTGTTTCGATAGCAGCCGGGGTGGTGCGGGTCAGGGAGATGACTGCGCCGGTGGGCGGTTTGATCTCGAGGGTGAATTCGGTCTGCGCACTCAGCGGGGTCGTGGTCAGCAGGGTAGCCAGATCCACAGTCACTTCAGCCAGTTCACCATCTTCCAGCAGGTCATCGCTGTCGGTGTTACCGACCCATGCCACGGACCAGGGAGCTACAGGCTCGTACTGCGCGCCGTCACGGTAACCGATCACCACGCTGCTGCTGCCCATATCCACCGGGTCGCCACCAGCGACCAGTGCCAGTGTGAAAATTACGCTTTCCACGTTACCGCTGCCACTGTCATCTTTGGCGATGACCGCGCCCTTGACACTCATGGATGACTGAACACCTTCTAAACCGGCGTAGATTGCTTCTTCACTCTTCTCGGTTGAGCTGGAGCCCAGCGACAGAATGGCGAAGGCAAAGACGGAAGCGACGACGATGAAAGCGATGAGGATAATGGCGGTTTCCAGT
>JAIOHN010000973.1 GCA_019912985.1 Anaerolineae bacterium
TGCTTGTGGTGAGCTTTTACACCTCGACCGCCAATGCTTTCCCCCAGAACACGTTAGCTGAGTTCAGCACCAAAGACGACGAAACGCAGGCACTGTTTTACGGCTTTATGGGCGGCGATGATGAGGAAGCCGTGAAGGGCATCCCTATCACGCTGCGCGCGCTGGCTGATGAACTGCCGAACTTCCGCTACTTCATGGCCGAAGGCACACAGCATACGATCCTGGCACGGCCCGAATTCTATACCACTTCAGTCGATGGCGTGGCGATGCGCGACTGGCTGGCGGCGCTGCTGGCGGGTGAGGCGACAGTCATGGACTGCTGCGTCGGTGAATAACCGCGACTCCGCGCCTGTTTTTGCGTATACATCTATATAGCAAATTCATGGAGGAAAAGGAGATATTATCGCGATGGGATGCTTACGAGCAGTTTTGTGCATTATCTTTCCGCCGCTTTCGGTGATTGACCGGGGCTGTGGTTCTATTCTGATTGTCAGCGTGCTCACCCTGGCCGGTTTCTGGGTCGGCGGTGTGATCGCCGCGCTGTATATCAATATCGAGGCAAGCAAGCGCTAGCCATTATTTTTTGGACACCCGTGTTCCATATCCCATAAAGTGGGACATGGAACGCGCGGTTGGTGGCACGGCTTGGACTCACCAGCGCGTCAGTGAATGACCTACAATGGCAGAGTTGTTTCAGATTGAGAGACAAATATGTCCGACACTGCCATTCCACGCTGGCGCATTGCGCTGGCGTTCGCCACGATTTACCTCGTCTGGGGCTCCACTTATCTCGCCATCCGCTTCACGATTGAGACGATTCCGCCATTTTTGATGAGCGGTGTGCGCTTTATGCTCGCTGGCGTCATTTTGATGGTCTGGGCGCGGCGGCGAGGGTCGCCCCTGCCCACGCTCGGACAATGGCGTTGGGCGGCGCTCAGCGGTGGGTTGATGTTCCTGTGTGCCACGGGTGGTGTCACCTGGGCGGTGCAGCATGTGCCTTCCAGTATCGCCGCGTTGATGACCGCTATGGTGCCGCTGTGGGTGGTGATGCTCAACTGGCTGTTCTTCAGCCATCAACGTCCGACACCGTTGACCTTTGTCGGATTGGCGCTCGGTTTCAGTGGCATCGTGCTGCTGCTTAATCCCGGCCAGCCGATTGATGGCGGCCCGATGGCGTTTGCGGCGATGGCTCTACTGACCGTCACACCGCTGGCCTGGGCGACAGGTTCCCTCATTTCGCGTCTGGGCAGCCTGCCCGACTCACCACGCATGACCACTGGAATGCAGTTGTTCTCCGGCGGCGCGCTGTTGATGGTAGTGGCCCTGTTCGCGGGTGATTATGCTGCGTTGGACCTCAGAGCCATCAGTCTCGTCTCAGCCATTGCCTTCTGGTATCTGGTGGTGGTTAGCTCGGTCTTTACCTTTCTGGCTTATGTCTGGCTGCTGCGGGTGGTGAACCCGGCCACGGTCGCCACCTACGCCTTTGTGAACCCGGTCATCGCCTTTTTCCTGGGTGTGGTGCTGGCGAATGAACCCTTCACGCCGCGCACCCTGGTCGCCACGGTCATTATCCTGTCGGGTGTAGCGATTATCACCCTGTTCAGCCGCCGCGCTTCGCTCCGCCGCATCGCACAGCGAGCCTTCAGCGGCTGAGCCGGTCCGTAGTTATGGACTCGGCTCCAGGCAGCTTGGGAGATCGCCCACATCACGCGGCCAGTTGCGCCCGTAAAACGTGAGATAATCCGAGACGTGCAGCGTCCAGTAATCATCGCTGTGATCGCCCAACGGGTGGATGATGTAGGTATGCGGGATGCCGCGAGAACTGAGGCGGCTGGAGAACAACTCCAGGCCGCGCCCTGCCGGGTCGCTGGCGGCATTATCCAGATACATCCGTGGGCTGACCTCTTCCAGGAATGACACATTCAGCGCCAGATCAAGCGGATTGTAGGCAGCAGGCGCGTTGTTCTCATCAAAGACCGCGCTGTGGCCGCCTAACGCGCCGAATAAATCCGGGTGACGCAGGCCGATGCTGTACGCCCAGAAGCCGCCGCGCGAGATGCCGCCAATGGCGCGATAATCGCGGCTGTTGATGGTACAGAAATCGCGCTCAATCGCCGGAATAAGTTCTTCCAGCACCACATCCTCATAGATGCTGTCGGCGGTGGGGCCAGGATTGCGGTTGCCGATGCTGCCAGTATACGGCATCACCAGAATCATCGGCGGCAGCACCCCCAGGCGATACCCCTGTTCGAGTGTATCCGCCGCACCGATGCGATCCCATTGCAGCTCATTCGAGCCCTGTCCGTGCAGCAGAATCACATAAGGATAGCGCTTCTGGGTTTCCAGGTAGCAGGGCGGGATGTAGACACGGTAGCGCAGGTTTTCCCCGGCAATCGCGCTGCGGAAATCATCGAAGGCCAGCATTTCGCCATCTTCCGTGTCACAGGGGAAAGGAGTCGGCGTGATGGTAGCATCCGGTGTGCTGGTGACGGTTGGCGTAATCGTCGGCGTATCGGTCGGCGGCGGTGTGGGTGTATCACTGGGCAGCGGCGACACGATAATCACCTCGGCGGTGGGTGGCGGCACCAGCGGATCACAGCCCAACAGCGGCAAAAAGACAATGAGCAGAATGAATAGGCGTTTTATTATTGGCATAAGGTATTATTATAGCTGCATCTCGCTCACTGAACACGAGTCAACCGTATGAAATTGCAAGCCCTTATTTTTGACATGGACGGTGTAATCACCGATACCATCAAACTCCATGATCGCGCCTGGGCGCAGCTGGCGCTGGAAGAAAACGTACCCTACACCCGCGCCGAAAGTGATGCCATTCGCGGCCTCTCGCGCGAGGACAGCATCCTGCATATCTTTCGTCATCGCTCATTGGATGACTCCACTATTCAAACGATGATGGCGCGCAAAAATCACTACTTCCTCGATTACCTTCAGGAGATGACCCCGGCGGATGTGCTGCCCGGTGTTCGCCGCCTGATTGAGGAAGCACGTGCCGAAGGCTGGAAGGTTGGACTGGCATCATCCAGCCGCAATGTCGAGGATGTGCTGGCGAAACTCGACATCCGGCAGTCCTTCGATGCCATTGCCGATGCTTACACCGTCGCCCGCACCAAGCCCGCGCCCGATGTCTTTCTATGGACTGCCGGACGGCTTGGCATCTCCCCCCACGAAGCGCTGATTCTGGAAGATTCGAGTGCCGGGGTCGAGGCCGCGCTGACAGGTGGATTCTTTGTGGTGGGGCTGGGTGATCCGGCGCTGGTAGGCGCGGCCCATCATGTGCTGCCCAACCTGGGTGATGCGCACCTCGCCGAACTTTTGCAGGCGATCACGGCCTGAATGCACGCTGTGTCACCGCCAGATGATCGCCTGCCAGCGCACCCTCCAGCGTGAAGATGATGGCTCCAGCGGGGCTTTGCAGCGCGGTGTGCAGCGCAGCCTCGTATTCTGCTGAAGGCAGTGTTTCGGGAACCGATTGAACAATGGGACAGGTTGGTTTGGCGGTGATTCGCTGCACTTCTTCGGCGACTGACGCGATCCAGCTTACCGACTGGCTGCACATCTCATGATAGGTCATTGGCGAAAAGATGTCGATGGATGCCGCCAGCGCACCAAAATCCTGGCCGATGATGGTACGTATCGCGCCAGCGTGATCGTCCTGTCGCCAGGGAATGCCGAACAATCCAAGCGTCGTGCCGGGTCGCACCCGCTCGACACAAGCCCGCGCCTGCCGAACCCAATCTGTGATCTGCTGACACTTCCAGTCGGCCCAGGCTGCCATGTGCTGCTTTAAAATATCCTCGGCGTCGTGGGCGTCGATTCCGGTGTCGGAACAAAATTGAGCAATGGTCGGCGCGTCGAATGAGGTTTGCACCAGCGCGGGCTGCGCCTTCTCCCAGCGGCAGGGCCAACGGATAAAATCCAGCCACACACCATCCACGTCATGATCCTGCAGCAGTTTTTCCAGCGCATCTAACTGGCGGGAGCGCACTTCAGGCTGTGACGGATTCACACCGTAATACCAGTCCACCGGCTCCAACGGCGCGCCGCTGGCGGTAATGGGTCGGCTTTCCGGCACCTCCTCCCACCAGTGCTGGCCGCTGAAGCAGGCAAACTCGGCATAAACGCGCAGTCCGGCCTCGTGTGCCGCCTCGATAAACCCGGCCTGCTCATACCCGCCGAACACCGCGTTCGCGCCCCAGGCTTGCAGCAGCGCCACCTGCTCGGCTGCGCTTTTCCCGGCGAAGCTCGGCAGTTTCTCCGAAAATCCGTAGAAGGCTTTGAGCGGGTTCATCACTGCTCCTGTTTAGGGGACTGGCTGCCACAGCGGATCATAATATTCGGCAGCGCCGGTTAATAATGGCCGCACTCGCTTCCCGTCAGCATCCATCAAATAAATCTGCCGCCAGCCATCCCGGTTGGAGACAAACGCGATCTGCTGTCCATCCAGTGACCAGACCGGCGAGAAGTCGTTGCTGGTGCTGCGGGTGAGATTGACTGCCGAGCCACTATCGAGCGCCAGCAGGTAAATCTGGTAATTGCCATAGAGCGCGCCAACGAAAGCCATCGAGCGCCCATCCGGCGACCAGACCGGGTCCCAATCTTCGCTAATGCTGCGGGTTATATTCTGCAACTGCTGTCCGGCGACATCGACCGTATAAATCTCGTAGTTGCGCCGCCGCCCACGGTCGCTCACAAACGCGATCTGGGTGCTATCTGGCGACCATACAGGCAGAAAATCCTCGCTGATGCTGCCGGAAAGATTGCGCACCGCCTGCCCCTCGCTGGTCATCACATACACTTCGCGGTTGCCCTCACGACTGGAAACAAAGGTGATGTACTGCCCATCCGGCGACCACATCGGCGAAAAATCATCGTAGGCACTGTGGGTGAGATTGGTGACGGTGCCGCTGTCCAGATTCAACATAAAAATATCGAGGTCTTGCGCGGCGGAAAACGAGACAAAGGCCAGCTGCTGTCCATCCGGCGACCAGGTGGCACTTTTCGCCAGCGGTTCGCCAGCGGTCAGTGCTGTGGTGTTCATAGAGGTCGCATCGAACAGATAGAGCTGGCTGTAACCGGCGTGGTCAGAGGTAAAGACCAACCGTAAGCCATCCGGCGACCAGCGCGCCTCGAACAGCACGCTCTTTGTAATCATGAGGCGGTGGCTGATCACCCGCTGCAAATCCATCAGATATAAGCTGGTTTGGGTGGGAGTACGGGCGGTATAGGTCAGAAGTGGCGCGTGAGCCTGGGCGCGGCTCAATCCGAGGGTCAGGCTCAGCAGCAGGCAGCAGGCCATCACCAGCGCTGCGCTCAGCCGGGCTGCCGCGATCATCGTTATTCGCGCACGCCCACTGGGATGACGCTAGGAGTCACGGTTACGATCAATTCCGGCAGCGGGGTCCCTAACAGACGGCTGCGGGCGGCTTCGCTGGCCGGGTCGAGGGTCGAAACACCATCGGAGACGGCTTCTTCCTGCGCAGGAGCCACAGAGGATTGGTCCGATGTGGGTTGCAAATTGGTGCCAGCCGGTGGTTGTGAACTGCTGATAATCAACGCCAGGATAATGACGATGATGGTGAGCAGGCCGCAGCCGAGCAACCCTCCCACGGCGGCGCTCATCATCAGACTATCCCCACGCGGCTTTCCCCGGCGGCGCTTGTTAACCGCAGGCACGGCGTTAGATGAAACGCGGCTGGAGGCGGCGTTCCCCGTCGGATAAAGGGCGGGAGGTGGCAGTACGGACGGCTGCGCATTCACCGATACCGGGCGTGTGGGTTTAGGGATGCCCCCAGGTTGGGTATCGTGTACATTGTAAATCTGCCCACCATTGGCTGTGTGTTTGAGTGCATCGCACAACAGCATGGCTGTGCCATAACGTTCTTCGCGTTTTTTCTTGAGCGCTGTGTAAATCACCTGTTCGACAGCCAGCGGAATCGACTGGTTGAATGAGCGCGGCGAGGGCGGCGGTGTCGTCACCTGCATCACGGCGATGCTGTAAGGCGTATCACTCTGGAAGGGGCGGGTGCCAGTAGCCATCTCGAACAGGGTGATGCCCAGTGAATACACATCGCTGCGACCATCCAAGGGCTGGCCCTGCGCCTGCTCAGGACTCATGTAGCTGGGCGTGCCAACCACACCCTGGGTGGTAATCGTCGCACCGGCCTGCTGGCCGATAATCCGCGCGATGCCGAAGTCGGTCAGATACGCACCACCATCATCATCCAGCAGGATATTACTCGGCTTCAGGTCGCGGTGCAGGATGTCCTTACTATGGGCGTAATCCAGCGCCGGGGCGATCTGCTCGACAATGCTGATGCAGCTATCAATATCAAGTGGGCCGCTGCGCAGCATATCATCAACCGAGCCGCCGGACATATAGCGCATGATGATGTAGGGTTGTCCTTCAAACTGACCGTAATCGTAGACCGGGACAATACTCCGGTGCTCCAGCTTGGAGACGATCTCCACCTCGCGGTTAAAGCGCTGCATATAGGTGTCATCGGAGACAAACTGCCGGGGCAGCACCTTGAGCGCGACGATCCGTTTCATCGAAACCTGCTGCGCCCGATAGACTGATGCCATCCCTCCATAACCGATGACACCCAGCACTTCATAGCCGCCGATTACCTTGCCGATTAACTCATCCGCCATCAAACCCTCTCATACCACGTGCCACGCGTTTCACGCTCCATTATATACGTCGAACTGCCTATCGGAAATAAACAGTCTTTTTAATGCTTTATTCGGCATTATTCATGGTAAGATGGCCCTGTCTTATGAGTATAGGATGAGTGAAATGGTTATCAGTGCTGGTATTGTCTTAGTTTGCTTTGGTTTGATGTGTTTGTTTCAGCGGGACATCGCCTGGATGTTATATGAGGCGGATTCGCGTTTCTTCGGCAAACAACTGGTACGTACCCATGATTGGGATCAATTGATGGTCATACAGGGTATTGTCCTGGTGATGATTGGGATCCTTGGCGTGCTGGTAAGCCTCCGCTAAACGCTTCCCTTACCATTCCAACTGAAAAGCTTCCTGGCTACATGATGTGACGCGTCATGCGATGTCCCACGCCTGCTGATCTGGCAGTCGTGTAAAATCACAAAGTGCATTACAATCTGTAGCTGACGCGATGCAGAACTGGCTCAGACTGGATATGAACAGCGAACAACGGCAACGGTTACAGGATTGGCTTTCCCAAACGCTGGACGCTGCCACGACGCTGGAGTCGGTGGATTTATTCCAACGCGGTCCTGGGCGTGAATCGTGGCTGCTCATCCTTCAGCAGGGTGATGATCGAAAGCGGCTGATTCTCTATCGTGCGCTGAGCGATGCCGCTGCTTATCCGCAGCCGCTCAAACTCACCCAGGAATATGCTGTCCATCAGGCCGCAGAGGCCGCAGGCATCCGTGTGCCACACCTGTTTGAGACAGGCATCGTTTCCGATGTGCTGGAAACCCCCTTCTATCTCATGGATGCGGCCTCCAATTCAGAGCCAGCCCCTTCGACAGAACTGGCACAGCAGCTGGCACAAATTCACGCGCTCGATACGTCGCCACTGGTGTTTCTACCTGCGCCACAGGCTGACATCTCTCCGGCACAGAAGATCGTGAATCAACTCAAGAGCGATATTGGCCGGATGGGTGTGCAGAGTCCCGCGCTGGAATTCGGCCTGCGTTGGGCCGGGCAGCATCTGCCCGACAGCGAGCAACGGACGCTGATTCACGGCGGCTTCTGCCTGGATAACGCCTTCTCCGCTGCCAGCAATCTGCATCTCATGATGGATTGGAAATACGCGCATTTAGGCGACCCATTGGAAGAATTGGGCTGCGTCATACGGCGTGATGCCTGTGTGAGCAGCCGCGACCGGCAGGCATTCCTGACGGCTTATGAGGAAGCCAGCGGACATCAGGTCAACCGGCAGACATTGGCATGGTGGGAGATTATCGCCAACCTGCGCACCACGCTGGCCGGACTCAGCCTGCCCGTGCGGGATGTGGCGCAGGCCAGCCGCAGCCGCCACGCCATCGAAGCCCAGTTTGAAGCACTACGCCTGATTGAAGCTCAGGGAATATAACCATGTATCATTCTCAAGCTCGTGAACTGCTGCGCGCCTCCTGGACACATCTCAAGCATAATGTGGCCCCGGCTCTTCAAGATCAAGCCGAACTCTACGAGCAAACGCTGGTGACGATCAACCTGCTGCAAATGGTCGAGCGTGAGATGGAACATCGGCCATCGCATCTCAAGTCACAGTGGAGCCGCCTCAACGCCATGCAGGATATTGATCTGCCACTGCCGAGTGATTGGGAGGAAGCGGTTGCCGCACTTCACATTCGCAACCGCGAATTGTGCCACGATATTCGCGCCGGGCGCTATGAAGAGCCATTCATGCAAGAAATCCTGTTTGAGCATCTGCTGGCAACGACCATGGAGCAGCTTCAGGTCGCCAATCCAGATTATCTTCAGCGACGCAGTGAAGAAGCCCCCGATTAGCATTCGTATCATTCGAGCGGTATATCCACCCAGGGGCCGACTGGTGTCCCATTCACATCCAGTACCTGCGCATTGGTAAAGCCACCACCAGGCTCCAGCGTGTAGAGGCCCACACGCAGGGTCTGCGCGGTCTCCGGCACTTCGACATCTGTCCACATAATCAGGCGATCCCCGGCACACCAGTAACGCCCCGGCCAGAAGCGATCATCACGCTGTGCCACGCGTTCGCCACCCGCATCGAGGAAATGCACGAAAAACTGGTTATCGTGCGCGGTCGGCCCGGCAAACGTCCATTCCAGGTAAGCCTGATTCGGTTCCAGGTGATAGCCGGTCAATGTCGCCCCGTTATCGAACTGCACTGGCGTGATCGAGGTCATCACTGGCGCAGTCCACAGCGGCGGGCTATCGAAGCGCGTCACGGTGTAACGCCCTTCACGCGGGCGCAGCCGGAAGCGCTGCGCATCGGCGCTGGTGTACAGGTCATTGATCGGATTTTCCGGCGCATTGGGCGCGGTCAGGACCGCGAACGGAGCCGCAGGGAACAGCGCGCGACCATCCCCGGAGAGCGCACGCACACAGTCTGCCGTATCATGCAGCAGCACCGTCCAGATCACTGGCTCCTGGTCGAGCTGCATCTCGATGCCATCTGTCAGCACCACCACGTCGCGCGTGTCCGTCAGGGCATCGCGCACCGCCAGCAGATCACTCAACGGGGTGCCAAACCCCTCCGGCGTATAAGTCGTCGCTACCTCAGCCATCAGCCGCTGCCAATACAGGCCCTGCGACAGCGGCACCATGCAGAACAGCGCCACGATGAGGCCATAGGCAATGCGCAACGCCCGTGAAGCGGTTTCACGGCCTGCGTGTGTGGGGATGTCGAGCCCGATTCCCGCCAGCAGCGCATAAGCCGGAATACTGGCGATGAAATAATGCGGATAGACCACCGTCCATTGCAGGGTGAATACCAGCAGCGGCAGCAATGCCCACAGTCCCACAAAGCCTGCCAACCGCCAGCCACGCCGCCAACTGCGCGCCAGCCCAAGCAGCACTGCGCCACCCAACACCGCCAGCCACAGCGATGTCAGATCGGGGAAGCCAATTGCATGACCGGGCGCGATCTCCGCGCGGACGCCCGTGCCGGTCGCCAACCCCGCCGTATAAATCACCGCATCAGGACCGATTCCGATCCCGGCAACCAACCCGCTGAGCCGGTCTGACTCGCGCGAAAGGGTCTGCGCAATGCCTGCCGCGAAGGGCAGCATGACCAATATGCCGAGCAGCAGGCTGGCGGTCAATGCCCACAGGGAAAGCTGTTTGCGCCCGGCGATCAGCAGCCATAGATACAATGGCAGCAGCACCCAGGCCGCGAAATGGATTTGCAGCGCGAATAACAGCAGCGGCAGACACAATACCTGCGCCCAGCGTTTACCTTCCAGAAAGCCATGCAAACCGAGCAGCAACGCCAGCAGCAGCAGCGGTGTGTGGAAATCCTGCGCCCAGATTTTGCGGCTGTAGAGTACCGCCCAGGGATTGAGCGCGTGGACCAATCCCGCCACCAGTGCCGGGACAAAGCCCAAGTAGCGATAGGCGATCAACCACAACAGCCCCACCCCCATCACATTCAGCGCGGCAATAAACATCGTCGCGCCCTGGGCATCCAGCCCCAGGCCATAGGGAATCGCCATCACATAGACGCTGGCCGGGGCATTGGGTACACCAACCGATGAAGGCATCCCGGTGAGGGGAAAGGGACCACCATCCAACCAATCCAGCGCCAACAGCGAGAGCGTCGCCTCGTCGTGTTTGAACTCGACCGTGCCGGGGTGACCAAAGCGCGTTAATCCGGCCAGCACGACCACCAGAATCAAGGTGAGCAAGGCGGCGGGGGAAAAGGAATGTGTTTTAATCGTCATGGTCGAAAAGCGTCAGCGCAGCAGGCTTAATGCGTTTTACACCGCGAATAATCGCGTTGTTAAAGTTTTCATCAGCCAGAAAGCGGATCATATCGAGGAATTTTTTGCGGCATCCAGCCGGGCCAGCAGCCGCGCGCGAACCCCTTGCGGCTCAAAACGGGCTTCATTCTCCTGCTGCACCTGCGCAGCCTGAGATGTTTGCGCCTGAAGATAATCATCCACACTGGCACGATGTTGTAAATAATAGCCAATTACCAGATAGACATCAGGCAGCGTCAGCACTGGATACTGCTCCACAATTTCCTCTGGTGAAGCACCACGATAAAATGCCGTGACAAGGGTTTGCAACGTGACCCGTGTACCACCAACTCGAATCACACCATCCTCACCCATTTCAATGGGGACCGGTTCTGCTGCGGGTGTTGAAATCATGACTACCTCACAAACAAATCACGCTCGTGTGGTTCAGTGTAGCACAGAAATATCAGCGCTCGCAGGCATTCGCTTGCAGATCAAGCAGCACCCGGTCATCTGGCACCGGTTGGCCGTTTTGTGTGACCGGCAGGCGTGTCTGCGGTGTGTACAGCCCGACCGCTAACGCCGTGATCGACTCATCGGCGGGGAGGGAGTAGCGATCATGCAGGGTTTGCCCGGACAGCCAGTAGCTGGAGGGATAATCACCCTGCATGGTTTCAGCATCCGTCTGCGCAATGATCTCGCCGCTGGCATCCAGCCCATGCACAAATGTCTTGAGCGGCTCGGTTGTGGAGCCGAGCGTATGCCAGTAGAGATCAACCTGGTAGGTTTGATCGCTAAGGCTTACGGAGGCACACCACAGTTCCGCCACATCACCCAGGCGGTAATCAAGCGTCTGCTGGACCGCTAGGCCGCTCCCGGTCACGCGAATCAAGGGTTCCAGCAGCAGATGATCGCTGCCATCGGGCAGGCGCAGTGCCTCGCCGCTCTCCTCATCGAGCATCTTGACGAGAATGCGCCCTAAGTATGGGGGTGTATCCGCATTCAGACGCAGTTCATGAACCTCAGAGGCGAAGCGATCCAGCGGGTAGCCAAAAGTGGTGCTGCCACCACCGGGCGAAAACGGCTCGCTGACCGCCCAGGCGCTGTCCACATTGAGATTCACCAACTGCACAATCGGACGGTAAGCAGTTTCCGTCTCAGCAAGCGCCCGCCAGAATAACTCTACACTGAGCAGACCGCCCGACGTGACGCTATCCTGCGGCAGCGTGTAGCCCATCAACTCGAACACCTCGCCGAAGTTCGCGCCGATAGGCTGCGCCATGTAAACCGGATCATCTGGCGGGGATTGATAGCGAAACCACATTGTCTGCGGGCCGATGATAGCTGTGTTGATGATCGCAAAGCCGATTACGCTTGCCGCCGCTGCTCCCGCCACCCGCATGGAGAGCGGATCGGTATCGAAAGTCACAGCAGTATGATCACTGGCAAAGACCGCCAATCCAACGACAATCACCAGACTCACCAGGGTGATCACGGTGCCAATCGCCTGCACAGGTGTCCCAGCATAATACAGGTGAACACGATGTTCACCGGGTGGTAAATCCAGTGTGATGAGGCCGATTTCCGACTCTGGATAAATCTCCGCTGGTTGATCATCGACTGTGGCCGCCCAGCCGGGGAAATAATACTGCCGGAAGCGCACCGGGCGCTCATCGCTCACAGTGATGCGGAATGTGTTATCGGTCAGTTCTTCTACCTGCAAATCCGGCCACTGCTGGATCATATCGTTACGATAGACCGTCAGCCGCAGCGGGTGGGTGGCGTATTCTTCAGGCTCCGGCGGCGGGTCGTGGCGGATGGTCTCGCCCCAGATGGGGTTAAACTCGTTGTAGCTGGTGGACCCCCAGGTGTAATATGTCAGCTCCATGTCGATCTCATCACGAGCCGACATCGCCGGATACTCGATGAAGGATTGGTTGGCATAAACCATTGGCAGCGCGCCAATCAACACCACCACACCGCCCGCGACCAGTCCGCCAGCGCGCCAACGCTGTGGCAGCAGGAGCAAGCTCGCGCCCGCGGCCAGTGACAAAAAGACCACCCCCACCCGCAAAAAACGCTCTGGGAAACGCAGCTGCTTGAAATAGGGAATCGTCAACCACACTGGCAGCGAAGGCTCCAGCAACATAAAGAGGGTGAAGGCCAGCGCAAACCCCAGTACACCCGCCAGCACGAATCGTCGCCGCCGCACGAGCCCTACCAACCCAAGCCCAGCCAGCACACCGCCTACCAGCCCAAAGGTCGTGAACAACTCGAAGCGCAGGTCGGTCAGGTCCATCAGCGGCGGCTGCATGAACACCTCGGCGGGCTGCAGAAAGTTGCTGATGAGGTAGGGGATGGTATCGTCAGGGCTTTCTACCGCCTGCACATAACGCAGTTCCAACGCCATCGGCAGCAGGAAGATCGCCGACAATCCGGCGGCCAGCAGGAACGCGCCGCTCATGTAGCCAAAGCGGTGCAGAAAATCGCGCCCGTTTCGCTGGCTGTACCATAAAGGCAGGCCAATCGCTGCCGGGGCTGCATACAACGCCGCGATAAACGTGATCGGTTGATGTGAGAGGATAATCCCTGCGCAAGGCAGCGCGACTGCCAACATCCGGCGGGGAGTCGGGCGTTCGGCCAGCCGCACCATGCCCCAGATCAACCACGGCACCAGCGCCGCCGCTATAATCTGCGGCAGGCTGCCCTGATCCCACACCTCGAACAACCGTGAGGGTGCATAAGTCCAGAGTATTGCCGCCAGTAAAGCCGCTTTACCTGGGAGATAATGGCGCGCCAGCCCGTACATGCCGACGCTACCCACTATCCAGGCCAGCGCCGTAATCAGATTGAAGGCCAGCGGTGCGCTGATGCCGAGTAACCCCAACATCCCGCCCAGGTAAAAAGTTCCTGGCGGATAGAAGTTGAACACCGGGTAGCCGTATCCCAGGTGAAAATAAGGCACCCAGCGCGGCCACAGATTGCCACTTTGCAGCAGGGTCGTCATGGCAAAGATGCGCTGCGTGTGCAGCGGGCCATCCGCCGTGCGGATCACACCGCTGCCAAAAGCAGGGAGAATACCAATCAGCGGCAGCAGCGCCGCCACCCAATAGCCGGGATCGAGTCTGGAAAAAAGTCGGTTCATGCCCACAACTTATTCAACAAGGCGAAGGGCGACCTGTGAGCCGCCCCTTTAGCGGGTTTATCATACCCAATGCCAGCTTGCCTTTGTAGCATGAATCAAAAAGCCTGCTTCCGGGGGGATGGAGCAGGCTTGTGGTGCCGAGGCCCAGACTTGAACTGGGGACACCCGCATTTTCAGTGCGATGCTCTACCAACTGAGCTACCTCGGCGTGCCGCTTAATAT
>JAIOHN010000974.1 GCA_019912985.1 Anaerolineae bacterium
ATGAACATTCGACTCGACGAGAAAACCGCAGTGATTACAGGAGCAGCCAGCGGCATTGGGCGAGCGATCGCTGAGGGTATGTACGAAGCAGGTGCACGTGTGGTCGTGGCGGACGTGAATATTGACGCGGCACAGACAACCGCCAAAGATTTTGGAAAGCGTGCAGTTGCCAAGCAGGTTGATGTGGCGGATGTCAACTCCTGCCGCCAGCTTGTGCGTGAAACCATCGATGAACTTGGGCAGCTCGATATTCTCGTCAATAACGCCGGGATTTGCCCTCTGCGCTCGATTGACGAGGTTGAGCAGGATTTCTTTGACTTACTCTTTGCAGTGAATGTGCGCGGCGCATATTTTCTCTCACAAGCGGCAGCAGTACACATGAAAAGCCGACAAACCGGCAGGATCATCAATATCAGTTCTGTTGGTGGGCGCACCGGCGGTTCGCTTGCGGTGTCAGTCTATGCTGCAACCAAGTCCGCGCTTTTCTCGGTTACCAAGTCGTTCGCCACCTATCTCGCTCCGCATGGTACCGCGAATACCATCGCACCAGGGCCATCACACACAGCCCTCACGGATGCCTGGAACGCCGACGAAGCGCTAAAAGACTTGACCAAAACTATTCCGCTTCAACGTCTGGGAGAGCCACAGGATTATCGTGGGGTCGCCGTTTTCCTGGCGTCCGATTATGCCGGTTATATGACTGGTGCCACAGTGGATGTTAATGGTGGCTTCCGAATGGACTAAGAATCAAGGAGATGAATAATGAAAAATCCCATCAACGTCGACTTTGAAGACCTGGAATGGCAGCCCCACCCTACTATTCCTGGTATCGAAATCAAACTGTTCCAAAACACATCAGATTTTTCTCCTGTGGATGTAATGATTGCACGGGTAGCCCAGCACGGTGAAATCCCCTGGCATGTCCACGAGACAAATACCGAAATCACATATGTGTTACAAGGCAGCGGTATCCTCTACGGTGCTGAAGATGAAAAACATGAGGTGGTATCCGCCACGCCGATGGATGCCGGGGGCACGGTGGTCGTCCCACCTGGTTTATGGCACAGCGTGGAAAACACAGGTGATGGTGACCTGCTCATTTTCGCCTCGCATACACCCTAATCCGAGAGCAGCATGCCCAAAAGTTGCTGCATCATCCACTACACAATGGAGCAGAGACCATCATCTGCTGTCATTGGTCTATTTGAACAACTCAGCATTAAGTATATAATATCTCAGATTATATATTTTCAGCACTCCAAGGTTGTATATCTCCAATACATACTATCGAACGCCCATATTTATGAGAAAACATCTTTCAGGAGGCACCTAAATGCATTTTGCAACGCAGAATATTCCCACAGAGTGGGCTTATACCTCCGGCAAAGCCTATACTGATCCGTTTAATGAGATTCAACTCGATGTCGTCGTCACAGCGCCTGATGGCAGCGAGCAGCGTGTACCCACATTTTGGGCGGGTGATCAAACCTGGCGCGTTCGCTACAGTTCACCTCAAACAGGGATTCACCACTTCCGTACAGTTTGCTCCGATACAGATAACGCTGATCTGCACGACCTAACTGGAACCCTAGAGGTAACACCATATGAGGGCAGTAATCCGCTGTATAAGCATGGTCGTCTTCAAGTCACGGCTGACAAGCGCCATCTTGAACATCAGGATGGCACACCCTTTTTCTGGTTAGGTGATACCTGGTGGATGGGGTTCTGTAAGCGACTGCCCTGGCCCCAGGGATTTAGCGAACTGGCGGCGGATCGGGTAGCAAAAGGCTTCACGCTGATACAAATCGTGGCAGGACTTTATCCTGACATGGAGCCGTTTGATGAACGCGGCGCAAATGAAGCGGGCTTTCCCTGGGAGACAGATTTTAGCCGCATTAACCCGGCATACTTTGATCTGGTTGATGTACGGGTAGTCTACCTCGTTCAATCTGGTCTGATGCCCTGTATTGTTGGCTTCTGGGGTTACTTTCTTGGCTTTGCCGGGCCGGAGGTGCTCAAAAAGCACTGGCGCTATCTCATCGCGCGCTATGGTGCTTATCCGGTCGTATGGTGCTGTGCAGGTGAAGCGCTGCTGCCCTGGTACAAGTCCGAGGAGTTTGAGCAGTTGTTACGTACAGTAGAGCGAAATGAGTGGTTACCTGCTGATAAACGCGCTGCATGGTCTGACATCATGCGGTCGATTCGTGACACCGATCCTTATCACAACCCGCTGACCATTCACCCCACGCGACATGGCACCGATCAGGTGGATGATCCTACCACAATGGACATTGACTGGCTGCAAACTGGTCATGGAGGCTATCGCAGTCTTTCCAGCACTATTGATATGCTGGAAGACGCACTGGGACGTGAGCCGAAGATGCCTGTACTCGATAGCGAAGTCTGTTATGAGGGCATTCTGGAAGGCAGCCGCGAGGAAGTCCAGCGTTTCCTTTTCTGGACCTGTATGCTCTCGGGTGCTGCCGGCCACACCTATGGCGCAAACGGCATCTGGCAGGTCAACACCCGCGAAAAGCCGCATGGTCCCTCTCCGCATGGGATTGCCTGGGGAAACACGCCGTGGGATGTGGCCTATAAGCTGCCAGGGTCAGGCCAACTTGGGTTAGCCAAACGATGTCTGGAGCAGTACGAGTGGTGGCGATTTGAAACCCATCCTGAGTGGGTTGATCCCCATCAGACGCCCGAAAACCGCCAGCAGAGCTATGCAGCGGGAATCCCATCCAAAGTTCGAATTATTTATATGCCAGTTGAATCGGTTCGTTTTGTCAGGACGGACCAGCCATTCCTCAAGGAACTGGAACCTGGGCTGGATTATAAAGCGGCCTGGTTCGATCCCAAAACAGGCGACACTTATGATCTTGGGACAATCCATGGCGATAATCAAGGTGATTTTCAACTGCCGAAGCCGCCGATTCTTCAGGATTGGGTGCTGATTCTGGAGGCGGAATAACCATGGTTACGCCCATCCATATTCATCCTGACAACCCGAAACTTTTTGAATTCCGGGACAAGCCGCTGGTGCTGCTGACGGCAACTGAACATTATGGTGCGGTCATTAACCGCCCGTTTCGGTTTGAGCAATACCTGGCAGATGCGGCTGAAAAAGGCATCACACTCACGAGACTGTTCATGCTTTTCCGGGAGCTGCAAACGTCGATTAATCCCTACTCGACCTGCAAACCCGAAACGCCGGATTTTATTGCGCCGTTCGAGCGCACTGGTCCCGGCAGGGCCATTGATCAGGAGTTAAAATACGATCTCGACCAGCCTAACCCAGAGTATTTTCGCCGCCTGCATGACTTTCTTTCGCTGGCGTCGAATTACGGCATCATCGTGGAAGTCGTCCTCTTAAGCAACACCTACACACCCAGCATTTGGGGTCTGAATCCGCTTAACGCGGCGAACAATGTCAATGACATGGACGAAATCCAGTGGCCGGAGTACATGAGTATGCGCAACGAAAAACTGTTCACGCGCCAAAGCGCGCACGTGCGCAAAATCGTGACCGAAACCAATTCATACGACAACATCATCTACGAGATTTGCAATGAGCCAGGTGGACAATTCGGTGGCAGCAGCGAGAACCCCTCGCTCGATGAAGTCAATGCGTGGTTAGACGCACTTATCCGGGTCATTCGAGAAACGGAAGCCCCACTACCCAATAAGCACCTGGTTGTGGGCCAGCAGGCTTTTTCCTACGATCCCTGGGAACAGCCTTCGGATCGATCGTTTAAGACGATGGATTACGATGTGGTCAATATGCATCCGCTGCCCAACACTACCCATGCTGGTAAACGCTACGACTTGGGCGATTTCATGTCCAAGCAGCTCACCCTGCGTGCGATGCGTGATTTTGGCCTGGCAACCTATTCCGAGCCGAAACCACTCAATCAGGATGAGGATAATGTCGCCAGTCAATATAAGGATGAGGAAGCCTGGACCATCCATCGCAAACGTGCCTGGATGACACTGCTCACTGGCAATCATTATGATTATATTGATTTTTCAATCATCCCCCGCCAGGAAACAGGTACACCGGAATCACAACGTGGCATTCGCACCTGGATGAAACATCTCTCGGCTTTTATCCACTCGATGGATCTGATCCATTCACGGCCACTGCCCGGCTTCCTCAAGTCGCAACCCGAGCATACACTGGAAATCGCTTTTGGTATCCCCGGACAGGACATCGCCATATATCTGGCTGATGAGCGCGAACTTGTGGCCGCCCGTGATTTACCTGAGCCAGAGCCTGTGATGCGCGGACCAGGTGGGACGATCAACGGCGCGATCACATTAGACCTGCCGGATGGAACCTATC
>JAIOHN010000975.1 GCA_019912985.1 Anaerolineae bacterium
GAACATGGGTACGCAGGTTTATCAGATCGCTGGCACAGGGGTGGCTGTCTCCTTCAGGTGTTTCGATCACAATCCAGGGTTTATCCAAGTCGCGCGTATGCCATCCGCAACCTAAGCGCAGTCCATCGGCTTCGGGCGACAACTTTCGCATTTGTTGACTATGGCGCTCGTTTTCACTCATAAGTTATTTCACCTAAATTGGGGAACATCTAACCATTCTCCACCCCGCATTGCGGATTCATGAGCAATAATGCCAGGTATCGTAAATTCAATCGAACGGATTACATCAATGGGCGGTTTGGTGTTGTTTTGAATAGACCCGATGAAATCATTTACCATATACAATTCGGATGTGCCGTGACCACCCTTGCGTGCTTCTTCTGGTGCATCTGGATCTACAACCGGACAATCAATCTCAACTGCTCCAGTTTCTCTACTCGTTTCACCTTCGATATACATCAATCCTCTCGATGACCCATAACCTTCAGTGCGATTCCGCCCACTTTCAATGCAACCTTTGGTTCCGTACAGTGAGTAGAAAATCACTTCGTGATGTCTGGGGGCAGTTTGGCTGCGAAGGATTTTTATCACTGCGCCTTTTTCGGTCTGAAATAAACCTACTTCCATATCCAGGAAGCCAAGTCCCTCTTCTTGCGGATAAATGTTTTTTCCGCTGTGTACACCAGTGGCCTTTACTATGCGATCATCCATCAATGTCAACAGTGGCCCGAGCGTATGGGCGCAATAGTATATGGGGGGACGTGTATAGCGCCAATGCCGTTCTTTTGTGACTGGATCAATGAGCAAGTTAACAATCTCGTGGATGTATTCACCCTCAGCGTAAAATATCTTGCCCAACTTGCCTTGGTCGACTTGTTCTTTCCACTGCCGAATATAGTGGAAATAGGTGTAGTTCTCAGCCATCATGTATTTCAGACCGGTCCGGTTTACCGTTTCGACAAGCAGTGTGCAATCCTCAATTGTGTAGGCGGCAGTCTGCTCACATAGTACATGTTTGCCACTTTCCATAGCCGCAATCGACTGTTCTGCATGAATTTGAATGGGGGTTGCTATGACCACCACATCTAAATCAGCATTTAAGAAGTTGTCGTAATTATCATAGAGATGATCGTCTGCTACAGAAAATGTGCGTGCAATTTCACTCAATCGATGTGTATTAATGTCACATAAAGCCGTGATTTCGACCTGCGGGTGCATCTGCAAACTATGTGTGATGCCATTGCCGCGTTGCAAACCAACAATGCCAGCCCTTATTTTGTCCATATTTTTGTCCTTGAAATGTGTTGATGCGATTTCTGTTTGCTAAATGTTCATGAGGAATATAAACTATTGTATAATTCGCCACAAGAACTATATGTTTCGTACAGCGAACCAATGCGAGGATAACTATGTCGACTCGAGACGATTATCTGGTTAAACCAGTCCATAAAGCACTACAGGTATTAATGTGTTTTCAGAATGGGGAAGAACTCGGTCTGACTGAGATTCGACATCGGGTTGATATACCGAAAACCACTATCTATCGCTATCTTTTTACCTTTTGTGAAAGCGGCTTTCTTGAGCATGATTTGCAAACAGATCGTTACCGCATAGGCTCAATCATCATCAATTTTGCGACAGGCGTAGATGCATTACATCAAATTAGAAGCGTGGCCTTGCCTTATATGCAACGGTTGCGTGACCAGTTTGGCGAAACTGTAAATCTGGGTATTCTGGATGGTTATGAGGTTGTTTATATCGCCATGGTAGAAAGCCCATACTCGTTACGAATGCAAGCGAAAGTTGATGCCCGTGATAGTCTTTATTCGACTGCACTGGGGAAATCGCTACTAGTATTTCTGCCGGATAATGAAATTGCCTTTCATCTGCCTTCTGAGATGATTTTGAAAACGAAACGCACCATAACATCACTTGACGCACTGCGAGAAGACCTCAGCAAGGTGCGATTACGCGGCTATAGTATTGATGACGAAGAAAATGAAGTTGGCGCTTACTGCGTTGGCGCGCCGATTCTTAATGATCAGCAGGATATTTTAGCTGCTGTCAGTATTTCCGGGCCAATCTCGCGTATGTCATCATGGGGCATCTCAGATATATCAAAAAGTCTCATCAAAGCTGCCTCGATGATTTCAGATGAACTGCGCCGAAAATCGAGCAGAACCCCATTGTAAAACCCCCAATTACTTAGTTTACTGGCATGTATGTAACTAATATGCGGAACTAAAGTTACGCAGTTAAAGTACAAGCAAAATCCTGGAAATTCCTATCCTCGCAGCAAATTGAAAAGTATTAAAATCACTTTAAGATTACGTTACTCTCCTAATCGCACAACCGTCGGCGCGGCGATTTTACAGCACAGGCATCTTCCCTATCAAACACCGCCAGGCGAATACGCTAGTCCCATCCCTTCAGGACGGGACTAGCGAACTACCTGCCTAAAAAGCCACCAAAATACACAGGTGGCTTTTTTGTTTGACAGGTTCCCTCCTCGTGCTGTCCCGGCATGTCCGAGCCGGTTGTGGCTCGCTGTGCTGGCGTTTCCAGCGTGTGACGAGGATTTCCCCATGTTCGACAACAACATTCGTTCCAAGATTCGCAGCCAGATCAAGCCATTTCCGCGTGTTGCGACTTATCCCACTTCGTGGGCTGGCGCTCTGACTTTTGAGCAACTCTACGATAATCTGGCGTATTACGTCACCAATGTCATGAAAGGCAAGGGCATCCACCGCACCAACTACCTGCCCGACTGCATCCAGCATGGGTTCATGGCTCTCTGGCTTGAACTCTCAGAAAACAAAGACTTTCTCGCCCAGAAAACCCGCCAGCAGGCGGTGTTTTTCATTTTGGCGCGGTGCAAGATTTCTACCCTGCGTTACTATGACGACAAGTTCGACAGCCTTGAGTCGCTGATGAGCTACGATTGGCGCAGCAGTTGGGACGAACACACCATCACCGGGTTCTCTGCACCGAGCGGATGGTGGAACTCGGTGGAGCATTGGGCAACCTGGGCAACTGACATTGACATCCGCATTGATGTTGAGCAAATCATGCACAAGCTGGCGGAGAAGTACGCCGACTCATTCAAGCATCTGGTCGCGCTGTACGCGGTAACGACGCAGGTCACGCGCAAAGACGCGGCAGCACTGGCGGGTGTGACACCCTGGAACTGGCACAAGACCTATGAAGAACCGATGCTTCAGGAGGTACGTTATGAATTCGCGCAGGTGTTTCTGGAACGGCACAGCTACACGCTGCCAGAGCAGAAGCCAGCCGAGAATCGGAACAATGGTCACTTCATATCGCCTTATCAGAATTGGCGTGAGAAGTACCAGCGGGGGCATACTGAGCCAGCCGATGCACTGTTGGAACAGTATCAGCACACCGTCTGCATCGCCGGAGCGATCCGGGCGCAGATCGACGGCAAGACCTACCGCCAGGCAGCGCTGGACATCGGACGCAATCCGAACACCTTTCCAAAGTACATGAAGCGTGCGGCGAGGATGCTCTCTGCTGCGTATGCCTGACCACAACCGTCCTGGCTGAGACGTTAAATCAGCCAGCTTTTATTTTGCCAGTTGCCAATATTTTACCCACGCATTACAGCTTTACATGCCCTATAATCTGTCCTGCGGTATAATTAACAAATCCACCTCAACTGTATGAAATTATTGCCATGACCAAACTGACCCAGAAACAACTGGAGTCCCACCTATGGGAGAGCGCCAATATCCTGCGCGGCAGCATTGACTCCAGCGATTACAAAAACTACATCTTCGGTATGCTGTTCCTCAAACGTCTGTCGGATGTGTTCGAGGATGAGGTGAAAACCGTCATCGAACGGGAAATGGCGGACGGACTGAGCCGCACCGAAGCGGAGAAGATTGCAGAAGACCCGGATGAGCATCAATTCTATGTGCCGGAACGGGCGCGGTGGAAGAATCTCAGTCAGAAAACATTTAACATCGGGGAGGAGATTCAAAAGGCGTTCTACGCGCTGGAAGAACATCCCAACAACCCTGCCCTGGTAGGTGTGCTGACTCCGATTGACTTTAACAACAAAGAGCGCCTACCCGATGTAACCCTGCTCAAACTGATTGCCCACTTTGGCAAGATGCGGTTGGGGGATGAAGAAATCCCCAACCCGGATATGCTTGGCGATGCGTATATGTATCTCATCGCTAAGTTTGCCGATGACGCGGGTAAAAAAGGTGGCGAATTCTATACCCCGCGTCAGGTAGTGCGGCTGCTCGTTGAGCTGCTGAAACCGACAGAAGGCATGTACATCTGCGATCCAACGGTAGGCAGCGGCGGTATGCTGCTGGAAAGCGCCCACTATGTGCAGGAACATGGCGGCAATCCGCGCAATCTACGCCTGTTCGGGCAAGAGAAGAACCTTAACACCTGGTCAATTGCCAAGATGAATATGCTGCTGCATGGGCGATTGGACGCGGTCATCGAGAAAGGTGACACCATCCGCGACCCCAAACTGAAGCGTGATGGACAGTTGATGTTGTTCAACCGTGTGCTGGCGAATCCGCCGTTTTCACTGAGCAGTTGGGGCAAGGAAGAAGCAGAAGCTGACCAATCCGGGCGTTTTCAATTTGGTGTGCCACCCGCCAGCTACGGCGATCTGGCATTTGTGCAACACATGATTGCCACACTGATGCTGAATGGCATGTGTGGTGTGGTGATGCCGCATGGCGTTTTGTTCCGGGGTGGACAGGAAGCCAAAATCCGTCAGGGCATTATCGAAAAAGACTGGTTGGAAGCGGTCATTGGGCTTCCGCCGAACCTGTTCTATGGAACGGGCATCCCCGCCGCTGTGCTGATCTTCAACAAAGCGAAGCGTAAAGACCGCGCCGGGCAGATTCTATTCATCCATGCGGCGGAAGGCTTTGCCAACGGTACAAATCAGAACGTGCTGCGCGATGAAGATATTGCCAACATTGTGAGAGCCTATGATGCGTGGGAAAATCAGGAACGATACGCCAGAGTGGTCAGTGTGGATGAAGTCCGCGAGAATGACTACAACCTAAACATCCCGCGTTATGTGGATACGGTTGAGCCGGAAGAACCAGTTGATATGGATGCGGCGCTTGCGCGGTATCAGGAGGCAGTGCAGGCTCGCCAGTCAGCCGAAGCCAAGCTTGCTGAACATTTGCGGCGGTTGGGAATGCTGAAGGATTAAGGCACGTAGGTGGCTTGTCCTACCCATTCGGACTCGTCGCTGGCGAGGATAATGAGTTCGAGCGCGTCAATCACTTCACCAATGGGTGTTTGCTTGTGGACGAGGAACAGTCCCGGCGCGGGGAGTTCCGCTGTAATGCGATCATAGAAGTAACCGCGCATGGTGTTGACATCATGCGAGAGAACAATATAACCCTGTTCAGCGGCATATTCTAAAACACGCGGATCATCTGCACCAGCGATGTCGGTATCCTGCACACGGATGAAACTGGCATCTGGGATGCGTCGCCAGACACCGCGCAGAATATCGTTGTTGAAGTTCTCGTCCGCGAGGAATTTCATCCGGTGCTGTCTCGTTTGGCTTGCAGGCGTGCCAGCAGTTCGGCTTTTGTGACCTTTGGCGGATGCTCCGCTTCCCATTCACGCTGCAGCCGTTCCGCTTCTTCGTCCATGCGGCGGATGTAATCATCAACGGTTTCACGGTGGCGCAGATAGTACCCTATGGCGAGGTAGACCTGATCCAGCGTGAGCGTAGTATACATTTGCACAATATGTTCGGGTGTTTCGCCGCGTTGGTAAGCATTAACGATTAAATCCAGCAGCACCCGCGTGCCGCTGACACGCATTCTGCCGTCTTTATCGGTATAAATCGGGATGACTTCGGTAATTGTCGCATCCACCATAACCAGAACCTTTTTCACTACGAACATATGACTTGAGTAAAATGATTGTATCACGGATGAAACAAGCAGCGGAAACGGAAATGATTGAATGAAGCATGAGGATCTGCCGGAGGGCTGGCGCTGGATAAAATTAGGCGATGTACTTGAGCAGCAGTATCGGCAAGAAAAACTGCAAGAGGGTACTGGCTATACCACGCTTGGCGTTCGTTGGTATGCAGGTGGAACATTTATTAAGCAGGAACGCGATGGAGATGATATTTCTGCATCGTATCTGAATCGCGTTGAAGAAGGCGATTTTATTTACAATCGCCTATTTGCCTGGAAAGGCTCGTTTGCTGTCGTTCCAGCAGAACATGCCGGATACTATGTATCGAATGAGTTTCCAGTATTTAAAATCAAAGCGTCAGATCAAGTTGATTTGGAATATCTTCTCTGGTACACAAAAAGAACGCATTTTTGGGAATACATTGCTACATTGAGTACCGGAACGAGCAATGCCAGCCGACTCCGTTATAAAGAAGATGATTTACTCCGAGAATCAATCCCCCTGCCACCGATAGATGAGCAGCGCCGGATTGCCGAAGTTTTACGCGATGCAGACGCGAACCTTGTTGAAATCGAGAATGCTATTGCCGCTACTGAACAGATTCGGAAGGGATTTTTAGAGCGATTTATCTGTGAGTTGGAACAGGTTCCTCCAACAAGACTGAACAAAGCACTTATGCGCGTTAAACGCGAAGTAGAAGTCGATCCTAAGCAGCTTTACTATCAAATTGGCATACGCTCTCACGGCAAAGGTATCTTCCATAAAGAACCGATCACAGGAAAAGAACTGGGAAATAAGAAGATATATTGGGTTGAACCGGGTGACTTTGTGCTAAATATTGTATTCGCGTGGGAAGGCGCAGTTGCGCTTGTCTCCGAGAATGAACGTGGGATGTGCGGTTCACATCGTTTCCCGACTTTTAAGTTCAATACTGATACCTGCTTGCCAGAGTTTCTGCTGTTCTACTTCAAAACGCCAACAGGTGTCCGTCAACTGGAGGACGTTTCTCCCGGCGGAGCAGGACGAAACAAAACCTTAAATCAAGGCGACTTCTTGAAGCTCAAATTCCCATTACCAGACTTGGAAG
>JAIOHN010000976.1 GCA_019912985.1 Anaerolineae bacterium
GCAATGGATCGCGGATACGCGAAAGCATATCGAGCGAGCAAACAATTCGCTCACCGAAAGCGTCATAGAAATCGTTACTCAATAACGGTGATGTTCTGACTCTTGATACCTGATCACTTGGTCGCTCCCGCGACAACCTCACCCAGTCTCTGTTGCGATAAAACAAAAGGTCCATCCTTTTGGGACAGACCATGTATTTGAGTAATTATTGTATCCATTCGGGAGCGACGGGAAACGATACGCTTTGTGTATCACATTATGATTATCCCACCCGATATGCCGTTCGACGAGTTGCATGAACTAATTCTTGATATTGAATCGTGAGACATTCACACGTCTTTTTAGATCGGCCTCGGAAGTCCAAGGTGTTGGCAGACGATCATGTACGGCTTTCAGATCGTCAATCAAGGGTTGTGGTATAGATGGATGGCTCCAGAAAAACCGAACTTAAATCAGCATAAAATCACCTTATTTGATCTTCTGAAAAAACTAACATAAACTAAAACAAAAGTATGGTAGCTCAGATCTATTGGATCTACCCGCAAATAATAATTTGAAAATTCTTGCTCTTTAGGACTTCGTTAAAGTGACCCAAATAGGGCCGCAAATACAAACTGACAGGTCGGGCCACAATTGTATCGCCCTGCCTCGATTTCAATATCGTGTTGTACAGACGCTGCGCACGGTTGGGTCACTTTCTCGCACCGAACTCGCCGAATATCTCGAGTGCTTTCGTGCTTTGATCAGTAGTACAGTCAAAGATCTTGTGTATCGCGCCCTAATTGAAGAATCCGAGACTACCATTTCCACAGGTAGTCACCGGGCGAGGATGCTCTGTTTCAATACCAATTTCGGATATGTGATTGGTAGCGACACGGGAGCGGTCAGTGCAGATTGTACCATCGCTGATTTCGATGGCCTACACCTGGTGCGACATGCTGAGGCAATAGATGTCAGCAACAACCCTCAGCAGGTGCTCGCTCAGGTCCTGGAGACAATGTTGGCGTAATGCGCGTAGTTGATTTGGCACTCGACCACATCTTTGTCTCAAAGGATTAGTTTTGCCGATTTAGGTTTATAGGAAGGAGTGACACATAGCAAAGGAAAGAGAATGCTTACGGATATTAATTGTCGATTTCATGAAAAGGAGCTAAGAATGCAATCGTTACGTAAGATCAGTTTATTCGTTGCGCTTTTCGCGTTGTTGACGTTGAGTTTTGCCACCCCGATAGCCAACGCGCTCCCGGAGGGATGCAGCGGTCCATTCACTATTGGCGTATCCAATAGCTTTGTAGGCAGTGAATGGCGCACGCAGATGGTCCAGAATATTGAGGATGTGGTGGCTGAGTACAATGCCGCCGGTATTGCAATCGAACTGGTTATTGAGAGCGCCGATACCGATGTTGCCGGTCAACAACAACAAATTCAGAATCTTGTAAATCGTGGCGTTGATGCCATCATCATCAATCCTGGAGACCAGAACGCGTTGAACCTGGACCTGGAAGATGCTGTTGGTCAGGGCATCGTCGTGATCGCGGTTGACCAGGAAATCGGCGCGGAAGGTGTCTACAATGTCGTGATTGACCAGACGGAATGGGCAAGAATCAGCGCCCGCTGGCTGGTGCATGAGTTGTGCGGCAAAGGCGACATCGTATTGATTGAAGGATTTGTGGGACACCCGGCCAATGAGGCCCGTATGACTGGCGCAATGGAAATCTTTGACCAATATCCGGGGATCAACATCGTCGGACGCGAAAGCGGCGGTTGGGATCAGGCCACCGGGCAGCAGGTGATGAGTGACTTACTGGCGAGCGTCCCCAATATCGACGGAGTGTGGACACAGGATGGGATGGCATTTGGCGTACTGTCGGCAGTACGTACAGCCAATCCCGACACTTGGCCTGTTGTGACCGGTGAAGCGCGTTCGGGCTACTTGCAATTGTGGTACGAAATCCTGCAAGAACATCCTGACTTCCGCTCGATTGGCGTAGTCAACCCACCCGGCGTCGGTGCCGATGGCGTGCGCGTGGCGACGGAAATCCTGTGTGGTGGCACAGTAGACAGCAGTCAACTGCAAGGACCATTCGGCAATACGCTATACGTGCCGATCCCCTACGCAGTGACCACCGAGGATTTCAACAGCTACTATCAGCAGTTCGGCAATTTCCCGGCAAGCTATACTTTGGATGGCTTCATCACCCAGGATCAAGCAGCCTCTTTCATGGCTCAATAGGACCTAAACGATGGCGCTGACACTCTCTGCACGCAATCTAGTCAAACGCTATGGCGGCGTGGTTGCCCTACGAGATGGCAATCTGGACATCCAATCCGGTGAGGTTGTCGCGTTGGTCGGCGCTAATGGCAGCGGCAAGAGTACTCTCAGCAAAATCATCGCCGGAGCAGTTGTCCCCAATGGGGGGCAACTGCTTCTTGATGGCGTAGAAACACGGTTCGCCGATCCACAGGCAGCCCGCAAGCGTGGTATCGAGGTCGTGTATCAGGAACTCAGCCTGATTCCGGATATGTCAGTTGCCGAGAATATCTGGCTGTCCAACGAGCCGCTGCGCCTTGGGATTGCCATCCATTGGGCGGCAATGCGTGAACGAACGCAGGCGCTGCTCTCCCTGTTCGAGGGCACGATCTCGGCAGGGCTGGAGCCAGATACACCGATCACAGCCCTATCCCCTGATGAGCGCCAGGTAGTCGAAATTCTCAAATCCATCAGTAGCAATCCTCGTCTCATCATCCTCGACGAAGCCACTGCCAGCCTTGATAGCAGCCAGGTCAACCGGTTGTTTGAACTCATCCAACAGTGGAAGACGCAAGGCAAAGGCGTCATTTTCATCACCCACCGCATGGAGGAGATTTTTCGCGTGGCCGACCAAGTAACCGTTTTGCGAAACGGCGAATCGGTTGGCACGGTAGAGATTGCCACCACTGATGAGCACACGCTGGTGGACATGATGATTAAAGATGTCGCCACATTAGGCGAAACGCGCACCGACGCCGTCCCCGATGACACTCCGGTTCGGCTGGAAGTTAGCGGCTTGTCCAGCGGCAGGCTCAAGGACGTGAGTCTCCGGCTGCGAGAGGGCGAGCTGCTAGGCCTGGGCGGGCTGCAAGGCCAGGGACAGGTTGAGCTCTTATTAGCTTTGTTCGGCATTATTCCTTACAGCGGTAACGTTGTGTTGAACGGCAAGCCAGTGCATTTTCATCATCCGAACGACGCGATGAAACACGATGTTGCGTTTGTGCCAGGAGATCGCGGCGCAGAAGGATTGCTGTTTACTCGCTCGATCCTGGAAAATCTCCAATTGCCGTCCTGGGGAAAATATGGCCTTATTCATAAATACAAACTAGCAGAGGCCGACGCATTAGCTGCTGCCTCCGATCTGGGACTGGTCTATTCCTCACTGCAAGACCCAGTCAGCAGCCTGAGTGGTGGTAACGCGCAGAAGGTCGTGATCGGCAAATGGCTACTGCGCCAGCCAAAACTGCTATTGCTCAACGACCCCACCAAAGGCGTGGACGTAGGTGCAAAAGGCGAGTTTTACGCGCTCTTGAAAAACCTGACCGATCAGGGCACGGCCATCCTGTTTTACAGCAGCGATGACAACGAGCTATTAGGACTTTGCAACCGGTTACTGGTATTGCGAGAAGGCACAATCAGCGCCGAACTGAGCGGCGAGGACCTCACAGAGGAGAATCTGGTGTCAGCCAGCATGGGGACAGCCAATGAACTCGGTTAAATTATCACGTTTCTTGATGCGAAACACCTACCTCGTTTCGCTGTTGTTATTAGTCGTCGTTTTGATAGTCAACTATGCGTTTCAAAACAATCTGTTTGAACTGCGGATCATCAACAATAACCTGCGTACCATGATGCCACTGATAATTCTGGCCGTTGGACAGGCGATTGTTGTCATTGGCGGTGGAATTGATCTCTCCGTCGGCACTATGGTTTCAATGATTAACACCTTACTTGTGGTATGGATTACACCCGAAGCGAGTGCTGGACATATCATCCTGGCACTGACGGCAGCCTGTGGCGTAGGTGCGCTGGCCGGATTATTGAATGGTTTCTCGGTAGCCTACCTTCGCTTGCAGCCCATTGTCACCACCTATGCCACCAGTTTTATTTTTTCCGGCATTGCGCTGGTCGTCCTACCACGTCCTGGCGGCGCGATCCCCCGTGACATGGTGTCGTTTTACCGATCTACACCCCTCAATATCCCGCTGGCTTTTTACGTCATCGCTATCCTGATTGTGTTCTGGGTGCTGCTGCGTAACACGCGCTATTCGCAGTACCTTTTCGCGGTAGGCAGCAATAGTGAAGCCGCTTATACAACAGGTATCCCGGTCAGATTGGTGCGCGTCTCAACCTACGTCTGGTCAGGCTTATTCGCAGGGTTGGCGGCCATCGCCCTCACACTCTCCACAGGGTCCGGGCAGGCCAACATTGGCGATGATATGACCCTCAGTTCGATTGTCGCGGTGGTTCTGGGCGGCACACGCTTGAGCGGTGGACAGGGGGGCATCGCCGGAGCAATCATCGGCGTGATTATCCTGGGCGTGATCCGCAATATTATCTTCTTTGCCAACGTACCTACCTGGTCACAAACGCTGGTCAACGCGCTGGTGATTTTAATCGCGCTGGCCGCACCCGGCCTGGTACGATTGCTCAGGAGGAGAAGCGCCTGATGAGCACTATCACCCAGATACGCGACCGTCTCAATGCCCCACTGATCGCGCTGCTGTTAGCGATTGTTCTATTTTTTGCCGGAGGCTTGATTAACCCCGATTTTGTTAATCTGGGACAGGCCACAAATATCGTGCGGCTGGCAGCCTTCCTGGGAATCATCGCAGCCGGGCAAACGCTGGTGATTATCAGCGGTGGCGAAGGTATAGATCTGTCGGTAGGCGCAGTGGTCACGTTGGGCGCAATTCTCACTTTCCGCCTGACGGGAGGGGACAACAATCTGATCTGGCTCGGCTTCGTGATCTCATGCATGGCGGGTGGCATGATCGGATTCATCAACGGACTCGGCATTGCGCTCCTAAGGATTCCACCACTGGTGATGACACTGGGTATGACCGGCGTTGTGCAGGGAACGATCCTGGTATTCACACAGGGCGAGATGATCGGCGCGACCCCTTCGTTGATGCGCGAATGGATCGCCAACCCGCTGATTCTGGGCATCCCCGGCGTT
>JAIOHN010000100.1 GCA_019912985.1 Anaerolineae bacterium
TTCTCACTCATGACCGAAATGGCACTCCTGGCAGCCACCGATGCCATCATTCCCGTCGAGCCGCGCTACCTGGAAACCATAGGCCTGATGTCCGCCTTGCAGAAGATCAACGCCATCCGTGAGGGCTGGCGGCATCCCAACCTTCGGGTTAGCGGCATCCTCGTCACAAAAATGGACAAGCGTGTACGCGGACACAACCAACTGCTGGAAGAACTCAAATCACACCAAGTTCTGGGGAGGCTCATCTGCGGGGTGATCCCTGCCAATGAGGCGGTCACGTATTCGCATCACCGCAACCAGAGTCTGTTCGCGTATGATCCCCGTGCTGCCGCGAGCAAGGCTTACGCTCAGTTGGTCGGCAGACTCGCCCGCCAGTTCTTTAGTAAACGAGGTGAATAATGGGCAACAAACGCATCAACGAGAACCTGTTGGGTGATGTCGCGCTCGATATGTTCGGCGACGATGAAGTCAGGCTTCATGATGACAGCTTACGGGTGGAGTACATCCTGCTCGACCTGGTACGCCCCGATCCGGTGCAGCCGCGCCGGGTATTACCAGAGCACATCTACTGGGCATTCCACAGCCAGCAAATCACGCCGTCGCAAGCTTTGCGTGAGCTAATCCAATCGGCGCAGTTGGTCGCCCAGCAGCAGGGCAGACCCTTTACCAATGTGCTTGATCTATTGGGAAATGAAGATGAAGAACTGCCCCACTTCTCGCCAGAAGAACAACTCGTGCGCGATCTGGTTAACCTGGCGGTGACCATCCGCGATGATGGGCAGGTGAACCCACTGACTGTTGTCGAGGTGTCGCAGGGTGTCGTGCGGCAGTATCGCATCGAAACCGGTGAGCGCCGTTATTGGGCCACCTGGTTGCTGCGCGATTATGTTCCCGGTTATGAGAGTGATGGCACCATCCCTTGCATCATCATTACCAGCGAGCGATCATCGGCTTTCCGCCAGGCACGTGAGAATACGGCTCGCTCTGGGCTATCTGCGATAGCGCTGGCACGGCAGGCGGCGCTGCTGTTGCTGGCGGTGCATGGCTATGACATTCCTGACGGGCCGGTGCCCCTGGACTTCTACCGGCAGGCACTCGACCTCGATTTGCGAAACAAGCGCGAGTTCACTGCCGACATCCTGGCCGCAATGGGCGGCATGAGCCGCCATCAGTTCAGCCGTTACAAGCTGCTACTGCGTCTCTCAGATGAAGCGCTCGAATTGGCCGATCAGCATCACCTTGATGAAGGTTTACTACGCCCTGTGATTGGGCTGCCGGTGGAACAGCACGCCGACATCGTCCAACAGATCATCCAGCAGGGATTAACGGTTCGACAGGTGAACTCTCTGTGCAGCGGTGATGAGCTTGAACTTGGTGAAGCCGACCCCATCCCGAAACACATGCGGCAGTTGGTCAGAGTACTACGGACAGCCCAGAGTGCCGCTCCGGATCAGCTCGCCCAACTTTTGCTCGAACAAGAGCAAGATAGGCACCTGGCGCGAGCGCGGTTGCAGTCCTTTCGTCAGCTTCTTGATGAGGCTGAAGCGTATCTGGAATGATTGGCATGGAGGGAGGCACGCATATGACATCTCTCCGCAGAACACTTGTGCCGGTCTCAGTTTTCCACCATAATTGGTTTCAAAATTGTAACATCAGTGACGGAGTCAAACGAAAATGTTGTCAGATCGTCAGTACGCTATTCTACAATTTATCTACCAATACATGACGGATCTCGGCTTTGTGCCCAGCATCCGTGAGATTGGTCGGGCGGTGGAGATCAGCTCAACCTCAGTCGTCAATTACAACCTAGACCGATTGACCGCTCAGGGCTATGTGCTGCGGACGCCGGGAAAAGCCAGGGCCTTTGCGCTGACGGGTCTCGCACGCGAGTTATTTGAAGATCATTATGTAACCGATGTGCGCGAACTCCGTGAGGAGATTCGTCTGCTCAGACGCGAAAACGAGCAGCTTCGTCGTGATCACAAGTCGCGGATTGCGACCCTGCAACGTAAATACGAACGTATTTTGCAGGAATCGAAAGAGCCACAAGACACTGCCGTCCCCTATCCGGCTTGATGACATCACACATAGATCGCAGTGCGTTACCATATAAAGGAAGAACATGGTGAGGGAGACAGACATGCTTGAGCGCAAATACTGGCGAGCCATTTACGATGAGGAGCGCAAATCGTTTGTCGTTGACGAGGCGGGCTGGATCGATGGAGATCCAGCCATCGAATACTGCTTCTCTTTTTTCGGAGGTGATGAAACCAGCCATCAATTTGGTGGGTTAGAAAAGTGCTGGCTGGATGAACACAACCTGGTCACTGGCGAATTCTTCACCTTTGGCGATTATGCCACCGAAGAAGCATTCCAGACAGATGTTGAACAGATTCTGGTCGAGGCCAGAGATCGCTCAAAAAGCGAAAACCTGGATCACTTCCTGGCGGTCATTGATGTGGTTAAGGAACATGCGGTTCATGCCGAGCTTGAGGACGATGACATCTTCCTCTGTGAAGGCTTATTCGAAGATGGACCCGAAGATGCCTATACGCTGAGGGACGGGATTATCAATGACAGTCGTCTGCATGACCATGTTGAACGTAGTAAGGATGAGTGCTGGCGGCTTCACACGGCGCACGTCGTCGATGCTGAAAACAACACACTTGGTTGGGCGCTGGTCGTGCTTCTCTATCCAGCGCTGACATCAAAAGCGACTGAGGAAGACGTTCAATCAACATCGAGGGCTGAACTGCTCGAAATCGACCACTGGCATGATAAGTCTGCTGCTGGGCTAGCTCTGGATATGACCTATCGCTTCATGACGCAAGGGGGCCGCCTGGAAGACCCCGATCTGGCTTTTTCCAACGACAGTGAAGTCTTTGAGTTCTTGTCAGTTCAGATGTCTCATGAGGAAATCCCTACACCAGAATGGGAGGTGCTGGAAGGCGATGCTCTGGGTACTTTCATCAATGGCGAGCGGGCTTTGGTGCGTGACAACTCGCGCTGGCATCCGCACAAGACCGATCTGGTGACGCGCTATGCGATGGAAACAGGCTTATCACCTCATTTTGCTGATCAGCTTCACGCCTATCTGCTCGATAACCTGCAATTGACCGAGAAGTTTGACGAGAACAGCCCCTGGCGTTTTCTGGATGAAGAGGAGTAACGATGGGCAGGAAGAAACCACAGGGGCATTACTGTATTTATACGACAGATTATAGCACAGAATTCAGGCCCAGAAAACCCATTTTGATGCCTTAAATCAATCAGATTGCCAATCACAGTCATCGAGCAATCTATAACCATCTGTCATTAAACAGTTACCCCTCGTTGCACGTTTGTTAAACAAACCCCTATCAAGAATAATCGTGCCAGAGCGAGATATCCCCCGCCATTTGGCGCATTTGTGACAAGAAATGTGCCTGACATCGTCTCCATATCAATAGAAAACACGCCATATAGCGCGTGCTTTCTTGTGATTACCCGGCTATGGTAAAGCAGTAAAGATAAGGGAGATCAATCGTGCGCGTTCTAATGTTTGGACTGATAGCCCTGACCGTGATAGTGGTTGCCGCTTGTTCATCAACAGACAATGCTAATCGGACAAATCCTGCCGAAGAAACGGAACAGCTTGCGGCCTATCGAACGATGTCCATTGATGATCTGGCGGCTGTGATGGCAGATACCGATAGAGCATACACAGTTGTCAATGTTCATATTCCGTACCAGGGCGAAATCGAAGGGACAGATTACAACATTTCTTATAACGATATCGACGCATTGACAGTGGCACTGCCTGATAAAGACGCGCCCATCATCCTGTATTGTCGTTCCGGCAATATGAGTGAACAGGCGACTCATGATCTGGTCGAATTGGGCTATACACAGGTCTACGATGTGCCCGGTGGTATGAATAGCTGGCAATCCAGCGGACGCGCACTGGTGGATAATCAATAGGAGGGATTGAATATGGAAGACAAGATGACACATCAACATACCGATCATGAGCATATGGATCACGCTCAGCAAAATCATAAAGAGCATCAGGGGCATGGTGGACATGGAGTCGATCACACCGGACACGAAATGATGTTTCGCAATCGCTTCTGGGTGAGCCTGATCCTGACAATCCCCGTGTTGTTGTTTAGCCCGATGATTCAGGAGTGGTTCGGCTTTTCTATGCCGGAATTCATCGGAAGTAACCTGATTGGACCCGGCTTTGCCATCGTGATTTTTTTCTATGGGGGTATGCCATTTCTGCAAATGGCGGTGCCTGAAATACAAACTCGTAAGCCGGGCATGATGACGCTTATCTCGCTGGCGATTACAGTGGCATTCGCTTACAGTCTGTTCGCAATTTTTGCGGTTCCCGGTAGTGGTTTCTTCTGGGAGATGGCGACCCTGATTGACATCATGCTGTTAGGTCACTGGATGGAGATGCGGAGTGTGCGTCAGGCATCAGGTGCGCTTAATGAATTAGCAAAACTGATGCCCGATACAGCAGAGCGAGTGACTGAGAATAGAGACATTGAAGAAGTCAGTGTCAGCGAGTTACACAACAATGATATTCTGTTGATCCGTCCCGGTGCCAGTGTCCCCGCAGATGGTGAGATCATCGAAGGACACTCCGATCTTAACGAAGCGATGATTACCGGTGAATCCAAGCCGGTAGAAAAAGCCGAAGGCGATACCGTTATCGCTGGCACGATTAACGGGGATGGTAGTCTGCGCGTTCGTGTATCAGCCATCGGCGATGAGACCGCACTGGCAGGTATTATGCGGTTGGTCGAGGAAGCACAGGGCAGTAAATCGAATACACAAATTCTTGCGGATAAAGCCGCAGGCTGGTTGTTCTATATCGCGCTGGCAGTTGCCGCACTCACCGCTGTGCTGTGGATTATTGCGGTGGGTTTTGAGGTGGAAGTGCTTGAGCGTGTTGTCACTGTATTGGTCATTGCCTGCCCTCATGCATTGGGACTGGCGATTCCATTGGTTGTTGCCATTAGTACCTCAATGGGTGCGCGAAACGGTATTCTGGTTCGTAACCGTCTGGCACTGGAAGAAGCACGATTGATTAACACCGTCATCTTTGATAAGACCGGGACTTTAACCGAAGGTCGTTTTGGTGTTGCCAACATGCAAATCGCTGATGACTGGCAGGAAGATCAAGCACTGGCTCTAGCACTTGCCGTTGAAGGTGATTCTGAACACCCGATTGCACGGGGTATTCGCCAGAAAGCGGAAGAAGCCGGTGTTAAGCCAGCGGTAATCAGCAGCTTTGAAGCCATCAAAGGTCGCGGAATCAAGGCAATCCATGAGGGAAAGACAGTTTATGTAGGTGGTCCGCGCCTGCTGGAGATGCTGG
Source organism: Anaerolineae bacterium (assembly GCA_019912985.1). GTDB lineage: Bacteria > Chloroflexota > Anaerolineae > Aggregatilineales > Phototrophicaceae > JAIOHN01. The sequence goes on from JAIOHN010000100.1 coordinate 5,369, forward strand.
AACTTGAACTTGTAGGCGCTCTGGATGAGTTTCGCGCAAACGCGAACGACAAGGCACAGACTGTCGTTTATATGGTCGTTGAAAATCAGGTAGTAGCCGCATTTGCTCTTGCGGATGTCGTCCGCCAGGAGAGTAAACAGGCGATTCAACGGTTGCATGAGATGGGCATCGAAGTGGCGATGCTGACCGGGGACAGCCAGCATGTCGCGGATGCTGTTGCTCGTGAACTGGGTATCGACACGGTATTTGCTGAAGTGTTGCCAGAGGATAAAGATAAGAAAGTGGCTGAACTGCAAAAGCAGGGTAAGAAGGTGGCCATGGTCGGCGATGGTGTCAACGATGCTCCGGCATTGACCCGCGCAGATATTGGCATCGCTATTGGCAGTGGCACAGATGTGGCAATTGAGTCTGCCGGAATCATTCTGGTACAAAGTAACCCGCTGGACGTGGTGAAAATCTTTGAACTCAGCCGGGCGACTTATCGTAAGATGATCCAGAACTTGATCTGGGCGACAGGCTACAACGTGGTTGCACTGCCGCTGGCGGCGGGCATCCTCGCGCCAGTTGGCTTCATCTTATCGCCGGCAGTTGGCGCAGTCTTCATGTCTGTGAGTACGATTGTCGTTGCTATCAACGCGCAATTGCTGAGAAATACGAGCTTAGCAGGTTCAGCGTCTTAACCAACTTCAGAAGTAGTTTCTATAGCGGGGATAGGCTATCCCCGCTATAGTCTGAATGGGGTCCAGATCACCGATGAGACAACTCAAACAGCCGTTTAATAGAACGCAGCGCTTCCTCTGCATCTTCGTGAACGAGTATTTTCGCTTGATGTTCGATGTAGCCTTCTACCATATGGATGATGAGGCTTGAAAGCGCCTTTTCTATAGTATGGGCCTGAGTGACAAGATATTCACAATCCCGATCATTCTCAATCGCTGTTTTGAGGCTGTTTAGTTGTCCCTGTATTCGGTTAATTCGCTGAATCGTTTGCTTCCGGCTTTCTGTTTCTCCTTCTGGCATTTTTTGAGATCTCCCCAGTGTACCCTATCCTATCATATACCATAGGGGGTATGGTATGTCTATACACTCAAGCTGTTATTAGAAAGATACACGCCATTTGGCGCGTGTTCGGCTATGGATTTTCGATTATGGTGACGGAGGAAGCTCATAAATAAATATCAATTATGATGAATCAACTACTATATTTCCTAAGTGTGTCAATGCTGATGTTAGTTGGACTGGGAGCATGTGCAACCAGGAGTAACGCACCCGTGCCCGCTAACCTGCCGCTGGCGAACGACAAACCGACGTTTCTGTTCTTTTACACCGATACCTGACCGCCTTGAGCGCAAATGATGTCCATCGTGAATGGGCTTGAAACAGCGTTTGGCAATGAGATAGTGTTTGTCTACCTGAATGCAGCTGATAACGCTGAAGGACAACAAGCCTTCGAATCATTGAGTTTGCCGGGTCATCCAGGCTATGTGATTCTCACCCAGGCAGGCGATGAGCTGTACCGATCATTTGGTATCATGAGAGAAGACAGTTTGCAAAGCGCCATTGAAAACTCACTGAGCGATCTGACGAGTACAAATCTCCCATAATTGAGTTATGTGTATGTTTTGTGCCGTGATCCCGATGTTGGCTTCACTAGGTGCTACCATGATGGGTCAAAACGTCGTCAGGTAGCGGTTCACAATGTATATCGGAGGTAAAGTATGAATCAGGAAAAGAAACCCAGTTACTTCAGATTCGCTGCGATGATCGCAACTTCAACTGTGGTGATGTTCGGACTGATGTATATCAACACTTATGAATTTTCGCATGTTCGCTGGAGCGAGACGCGCCTTTATATGATGTTTATTATGGGTGCGGCGATGGCAGTGATTATGCTTAACGTGAGTTATGGATAAGAGGGATGCCTTTCACTAAAGGAGTTATCCTTTAGGGTACTCCTACCCAGAAAGGCATCCCACATGAATCTACTCGAACTTTACTGCCATGTCGATGATTTCTACCAAGAAGTTGGGGCAGAAATGGAAGCACAGCGCTTGGGAGATGGGCGTCATCGCTGTCGCGCGGGAGTGCTGAGTGCCAGCGAGATGATGACCATCCTCATTCATTTTCATCAAAGCCATTACCGGACATTCAAGGCGTACTACACCGAGCATGTGCAGGTGCATTTACGGTCAGAGTTTCCCCATCTGGTGAGCTACGGTCGGTTCGTGCAACTCATCCCACGTGTGACGGCTTTACGGTGCCGCTATCTGTCCCATTTGTTTGGTGCTTGCACGGGCATCAGTTTCATCGATTCGACCTTTCTGGCGGTGTGCGACAATCGCCGCATCCACCAACATCGGGTGTTTCTAGGCTGGGCAGCACGGGGACGCGGCTCAATGGGTTGGTGCTTTGGCTTTAAGCTGCATCTGGTCGTCAATGACCGGGGCGAACTGCTGGCCTGCTGTCTCACCCCAGCCAACCGGCACGATGCCAAACTCCTGCCCAAATTATCCCAGC
>JAIOHN010000977.1 GCA_019912985.1 Anaerolineae bacterium
ATGCCGACGGTGAAGTGATTCTTGGGTTCAGCCTGTGCCAGATTGTCGAACACGCCCTTGACCATCGCCGGGGTGAATTCCTTTGAGGACAGGCCATAACGCCCGCCAACGACCTGCGGCATGTTGTGCATGCGCTGCTCGTAGAGCGCGTTCACGATATCCAGGTACAGCGGTTCACCCGCGCTGCCCGGCTCTTTGGTGCGGTCAAGCACGCCAATCGTGCGGACCGTTTCCGGCAGCGAGTTGACGAAGAGTTCGTTATCGAACGGGCGGTACAGCCGGACTTTTACCACACCGACCTTCTCGCCCTGCGCGGTCATGTAGTCCACGGTTTCATGCGCAGTTTCCGCACTGGAACCCATCAACACAATCACGCGTTCGGCATCCGGTGCGCCGTAGTATTCGTAAAGATGATACTGCCGCCCGGTGAGTTGGGCGAATTGATCCATCACATCCTGCACGATGGCGGGACATTCCATATAGAGGGGATTGACGGTCTCGCGTGCCTGGAAGAACACATCAGGGTTCTGCGCCGTGCCGCGAATAGTCGGGTTTTCTGGCGACATGGCCCGCGCCCGGAATTCCAGGATACGCTGCGGGTCGATCATCGCCTGCAACACCTCGTCATTGACCATCTCAATCTTGGCGATCTCATGCGAAGTGCGGAAACCATCAAAGAAATTAATGAAGGGAACCCGTGCTTTCAGGGTCGCAGCGTGGGCGATTGCGGCGAAGTCGTGCGCTTCCTGTACAGAAGCCGAACCGAGCAGCGCCCAACCCGTGCCGCGAACAGCCATCACGTCACTGTGATCACCAAAGATCGACAGCGCCTGTGCCGCCACTGACCGGGCCGCGATATGGAATACAGCAGGGGTTAGCTCACCTGCGATCTTGTACATATTGGGGATCATCAGGAGTAAACCCTGAGATGCCGTAAACGTGGTGGTCAACGACCCCGTTTGCAGCGCGCCATGAACCGCACCGGCTGCGCCACCTTCACTCTGCATTTCCACGACTTGTGGGACGGTTCCCCACAGATTTTGATCTGCGCTGGTTGACCAGGCATCCGCCCACTCCCCCATCGCCGATGCTGGTGTAATCGGGTAAATCGCGATGACCTCGCTCAGCTTGTAGGCGATTTTCGCTACTGCTTCGTTGCCATCCAACGTTTTAAATACACGTTTTGTCATATCCGTCACCTAAGAACATAAAAAGACACCTGTCTGCTACCAGAATACCCCCACCTGCCAGATGGAAAAGACGACATTCATCGTTAACGACGGTGCAGAACGTCACCTCTTTTTGTGATATGATCGCACGAGGCCAGCGGTGGCCGCTGATCACCTTACAAAGGTCACTGAAGATGATGAACTACAAGCCAGACCAGCATCCTTTTCTTGTTCGTCCCAACCGCACCCTGATGGCCCTTTCCATCCCGATCATCCTGTCGCTGATCGCCGAGCCGATTACCGGCATTGTCGATACGGCATTCGTGGCGCAGCTTGGAGCCGCGCCGCTGGCCGCCCTGGGAGTCGGCACGACCCTGCTCTCGACCATTCTCTGGATATTCAACTTTCTCGGCATCAGCACGCAGACCGAAGTGGCTCACGCGCTGGGCGCAGACCAGCGCAACCGCGCGGTGGAAATCACCAGTATCGCGCTCCTCACCGGCATCGCGGTCAGTCTGGTGCTGCTGGTCCTGGGCATGATTACCGCCGATTCCCTGAGTGCTGTCCTGGGCGCGACCGGTGAAGTGCAGGCCGCTGCCAACGCCTATATCCGTATCCGGCTGTTCGCGCTGCCCGCTGTCCTGATGACGTTGATTGGCTTTGGCGCGCTGCGCGGTTTGCAGGACATGCGCACACCCTTTTTAGTCGCCGTCACCATCAACGGGATGAATATCGCGCTCGATGCCCTGCTCGTTCCCCGTTACGGCATCGCTGGTGCAGCCTGGGCGACCGTCGCCAGTCAGTGGGTCGGCGCGGTCTGGACGTTGATCGTGGTGATACGGGGCCTGGGCTTCATCCCTTATTATGATTGGGCCAAGGCCCGCGCCCTGGTGCAGGTCGGCGGCGATCTTTTCCTGCGTACCGGCCTGCTGACGCTGTTTCTGCTGCTGACCACGCGCGTCGCCAACCAGATCAGCCCTGAAGCCGGGGCTGCGCATCAGGCACTGCGAACGGTGTTCCTGTTCAGCGGCTTCCTCACCGACGGACTTGGCGTCACGGCGCAGAGTCTGGTCGGCTATTTTCTGGGCGCAAATCGCATCGAAACCGCGCGTTATGCGGCGGGATTGGCCCTGCGCTGGGGGTTCCTGTTCGGCCTGCTGGTGACAGGTGTGCTTTTTTTGAGCACGGGCGCGATGATCGCGCTGCTCGTCCCGCCAGAAGCCGTGACGGTGTTTGAACCGTCCTGGCTGGTCGTGCTACTACTGCAACCGCTGGCAGCACTGGCCTTCGTGACTGATGGCATCCACTGGGGAACCGGCGATTACGCTTTCATCCGCAACGCGATGCTGGTCGCTACCGCCTGCGGCACCATCTTAATCGCGGCTGTGGATGTGACGGATTCGAATGCGCTGCTGTGGGTTTGGGGCAGTTACATCGTGTTTATGGGTGTGCGTGGGGTGTTCGGTGTCATGCGGGTGTGGCCGGGATTTGGGCGCAGTCCGCTGCGTGCGGCCTCGCTCCCCGCCGAGCGAGTGGATGTTACGGCTGGCTGAGGGTCATCGCAGCCACCGATTCCCGTTGAATCAGGTGCGGCGACAGGGTGATCGCTTGCAGGGGGGAACGGTCCCCGTTGATCCGCGCCAGCACCCGCTCTGCCGTCTTCGCGCCGATCTGTTTGAACGGCTGCTCGACTGTGGTCAGTGGCGGGTCGAGATGCACGGAGACATCCAGGTTATCGAAGCCGACAATCGCCAGATCATCGGGGATCGACAGGCCCAGCGCTGCCGCCGCACGGTAAAGGGCGATGGCGATCTGGTCATTGGCGGCGAAAATGGCCGTGGGCCGGTCATCTCGTGAGAGATACGCTTTGAGCGCGGTCAGCTCCGCGACCGGGTAGCCCTCAATCCGGCAGATGAAATCAGCGTCGAACGGGATACCGCGCTCATATAGTGCCTGTTGGTAGCCCAGTTCACGATGTTCCAGGCTGATTGACGAGGACAGCCAGTTGATGAACCCGATCCGTGTGTGACCGCAATCCAGTAAATGTTGTGTTCCCAGCAGCGCCCCGCCAAAATGGTCGGACATCACGCAGTCGGTGGTGAGGTCTCTCAGGTAGCGGTCGACCATCACAATTGGATAATGGGCCTGCACCAGCGCATCGACCGGTGGCACATGATCCGAATTGACCGGATACAGCGCGATGCCCTGCACATCCTGTTTCACCAGTTTGCGAATCACCTCTTCCTGCTGGTGGGGGTCATTGTTGACATGGTTGAAGATCACCGAAAATCCGGCTTCTTCCGCCACTTCCTGAAAGCCCACCAGGATAGAGGACACCGACGAATCACGCACATAGGGGACAATGAATGCCAGGTGGCGGTTGAAGGGGGCGGTCTGAGGGCGTCCGTGGAGCGTGATGAATGTGCCGCGTCCCTGCTCACGCCGCAGGTAGCCCTCTTCCTCTAATAACCGCAGTGCCTGCCGCAGCGTTCCTCTGGCAATCGAGAACTCCGCACACAGCGCTTTTTCCGAAGGCAGCGGATCGCCCTCGTGGACATCACCGCTGAGGAAGCGCTGCCGTAAAATGGCTGCGACCTGCACATAAAGCGGGGGTGCGCTGTGATCTCGCCTCAGACTGGTCACCATGTTCTATCTCGGCAGCCGCTGCGCGGCGGGCAGCAGCGGTGGAAATGGCTGGTGTGGCTCCGTCTGGTACCAGTAAGCAGTTGAGGCGTAATCGTTGGTCAGTTTGTTGGCATGACCGTGTTCGATCGTGACCTTGATCGACTCCTCGAAGAAGATCGGGTCTTCAATGTGGAAACGGTACATGCTGTTTTTGCCCCGGAAGAGCCAGTCTTCTGTCCCTTGATACAGGCTGATGCCGTGATAGGGCGCGCAGTATTCCTCTGACGGCCCGAAGGCGGTGTTAAAGTAATCCTCGGTGCCGGTGCCATGAATGCCGGGCCAGGGCGCGCCATCAATGAAGATCATGTCGTCGCCTTCGCCATACCAGTCATTCGCCTGCCGCGAGAAGCAGTCAATATCCAGGTGGCAGCCGACATAATGCCCCTGCCCCGCTGCCTCCAGAATGACGTAATTATTCTCACCGTGATTGGGGGTGCGCCAGGCTTCGTGCATCGCATCGAGATTATCGCGCCAGGGGATGTTCGGGTCGGCCCAGCCGGGAGTAGGGTTCACCCGCCGCCACTGGGTGTGAAAGCGGCCATAACCGCTCATGTCGGTGTCGTTGGGGTAGGTTTCATAATCCACATAAAAGTAGAGATTTAACTGGGCGTCAGCCTCGTTGTGGATTTCGAGCCGTGCACCGCTGGCGTAGGGCATGGGGAACCAGCAGTTAAACGCCTTGCCTGACTGCGCGCTCATTTGCAGCGGCAGCGACACAAAATTCTTGACGATGTTGTGGCCGATGCCGAAGAAATCCCCGACAGGCGTCTCTACACTGGGTTGGTCTTCGCCATCCCAGTACATGCGCAGCACCACTTTGCGAAAGAGGTAGCGATCCGGGCAGCTCATCGTCATCCAGATGTGTTTGATACAACCCGGCCCGGTCAGCTCGGCGATGTCTCGCGTTTCCCCTGCTGCCAGTTCCCACCAGTCGTAGTTGCCGCCCTTTGGATCATAGCTGGATGCGCGCCCCCGCTTGACACCTGGACGCAGCACCGCCAGATTCCCCAATGTCGTCATGCCGATCATGAATGTCCCCCAAACAAAGCACCATTAAATCTTGTTTTATTCTTTGTAGGGGCGACCCAGAGCGCAGCCTCCCTTATGGGATGGGTCGCCCCTACGTTTTTTCACATGCTAACCTTTGACGCCCGAAAGCGAGATACCAGCGATGAAATAGCGCTGGGCAAAAATGTAGACAACCAGCACCGGCAGCATCACCACCACTGCCGCCGACATCATCAACGGCCAGTTGGTCTGCCGGAAAGCGGTGGTCGAGGCGTTGAAATAGGCCAGTCCAAGCTCAAGCGTCCGCATGTCCTGGCTGCGAGAGATCAACAGCGGCCATAGCAGATCCGTCCAGGTCCCCATAAAGGCAAAGACCGCCAGTGTTGCCAGTGCCGGTCCCACCAGCGGCAGGAACACGCGGGTGTAAATGGTGAACTCATTCGCGCCGTCAATGCGCGCTGCGTCCTGATAATCCATCGGCACGCCCATAAATGCCTGCCGCAGCAGGAAAATGCCGAACACGCTGGAAATGCCGGGGACGATCAATCCCTGATAGGTATCGATCCAGCCCAGGCCGAACACGATCAAAAAGGTCGGGATCAGCGTGATCTGGAAGGGGATCATCATCGTCGCCAGGAACAGCACGAAGATGATGTCGCGCCCCATAAATCGCAGCCGCGCGAAGCCGTAAGCGGCCATCGAACATAGGATGACCTGCCCGCCGACGGTGAAGAAGGTCACGACCACCGTGTTGATGATATAGCGGCCAAACGGCACCAGCGTGAACAGGTTCTGATAGTTCTCGAAGGTGGGGTTGGTCGGGATGAGCTGCGGCGGATAAGCGAATTCTGTCCCCGAAGGCCGCAGCGAGGTGCTCAGCATCCAGATGAACGGCACCACCATCATGATCGTGACCAGAATGAGGACGGCGTAACCGAAAATCTTGAGCGGTGTGTCGTACCAGTGTGTGTTTTCAATCATGATTCGCTCCTAAAACATGGCCTCGCCCCGGCGGCGACGATAGACAAACTGAGCCACTGTGACGACAAAGATCACCAGGAACAGCACCCAGGATTGTGCGGCGGCGTAACCCATATCAAATGCTTCAAACGCACGCAGATAGATGCGATATACCACCACATCGGTCGCGCCGCGCGGCCCGCCGTTGGTAATGACATAGACCGGCGAAAACACCTGAAACGACCCGATAATGCCGGTGACAGTCAGGAAAAAGGTCGTCGGGGCCAATAAAGGAAGGGTTACGAATCGGAATCGTTGAGAGCCGCTTGCGCCGTCAATCGAGGCGGCTTCATACAATTCTTCAGGAATAGCCTGCAATCCCGCTAACCAGATGACCATCTGGAAGCCCAAGCCTTTCCAGATGGCGATAATCACAATGCTGGGCATTGCGGTAGCAGGGTCGCCAAGCCAATTCACCTCCGGAAGCCCTAATTGAGTCAGAACGTAATTGAGAATGCCTGCCTGCGGGTCCAGCAATGTAATCCAGAC
>JAIOHN010000978.1 GCA_019912985.1 Anaerolineae bacterium
GGTCACAGTCGGACCCGGTGGTAGCGCTGCCGACGTTGTTCGTGCTGCCGTCGGAGCCCCCGACGTTTACGCCGACACGGACACCGACCGCTACCCACACACCCACCATCACGCTGACACCGACGGCGACGACTACGCCCACCGCGACCGCGACATTGACGCCGACACTCACGCCGACGCTGGCGACGCGGGTGGTCGAGATCAGCGCGGTTATGCCGGGGGTTTATGTGCCACCGACGGCGACTCCCTTTCCGGCGGACACGATCCTGCTGCCCGCACCGCCACAACCGGTCGAGCCGTTACCAGATGCGACCCACGAACCGCCGCCTTACAGCGGCTGGTACAGCTTCGAGTCGGATCACCCGCTGGTGGGTTACAGCACGCCCTGGCAGCCGCGCCAGATCGTTGATGCCAGCCGGGGACAGTATCACCGCAGCGAGAACACGACCAGCTATGTGACCTTTCCGTTTGAAGGGGAGGGCCTGCGGATTCGCTACGTGGCGGCTCGCAACATGGGCCTGTTCGATGTGATTGTCGACGGGCAGGTGATCGACACGGTGGATGCCTACGCCGATGAACTGCGCTTCCCCGGCACGCGGGTGTATTTCGTCGGACCGGGGACGCACACCCTCATGATTCGCAGCAGCGGGCAGAAGAACAGCGCCAGCGAGGGTATGTGGTCGGTCTGGATGCCATTCAGGTGTTCAGAGGTTCAGCCAATACGCTCATCCTCCCGCCGCCAACGGAGAGCGCGACCCCCTCACCGGTGCCACAGCCCGCCGCCGGGGTGGAACTGGTCGCGGCACCGCCGACTGTGCAGCCAACGACCACACCCATCGCGCCGGGGCTGCTGACGATCTCGGTGGTGATCGCCTACGACGAGAACGGCAACCACGATGTCGATCCGGCGGAAGGCGTGAGCGGGATTTCGGTGCGGGCGGTAGAGGTCGGCACCAACCGCGTGATCGCCCAGGCGTTTACCGACAGCCAGGGCTACGCCCAGCTTCAGGTGGTGACAGGGTCATCTGCGATGACCTTAGCTGAGGCGCGGGTGGCGTGCCTTATTTCGGCACGGTCTGGGATGTGCCGCGCAGCCGAAGCGGTGGCGACCAGGCCAGTTACACACTTCTGCTCGAACCGGGCAACCAGCCGGGCTTGATTCCGTAAGACGAAGTCCATCAGATATGCGAGGTGAAATGAACGAAACGCAATCTCTGCAAGAGGTGCAGCGCACAATACTGCTGCGCTCAATTTACGTACTGGTGGCACCGGTGTTTATGGTTTTCGCCATTCTCGCCTGCGCGGGCACACCGCTGGCAGGTGCTCCAGCCTTCACCTGTCCGACACCCGTGCCGCAACCGACCGCAACGGTGCTGGCAGGCACGCCGCAGCCGACACCGCGACCGCAACCGACACCCTATGTGATCCTGCCTCCGGCGGACTTCTTCGTCGGGGACGCAGTGTTTATCGGCACGTCAGCCAGTGAGAACGGCGTGCGCTTCCGTCTGCAAAGTGTCGGATCGCAGTCCGCGTCACCCGATACAGATGGCAATGCACGCCACATCTACACGTGGCAGTTGGAGGTGAAGAACATCGGGACGGCGGACTACGAGGTGTTCCCCAGCGCCCAGATGTTCCTGAACGAGATCAGCACCGCCTATGGCGACCAGACCGGGGTATGGCCCCCTACCCGTGAAGCGGCGGACGAAGCCGGTGTGCCCTTCGACGACGATGCCTACCGGCTGGACTCAGGCGAGACGCGGGTGTTCCGTTTCGCCTCCTACGGTCCGGCGGGACAGGCATCACGTTTCACCTTCCAGCTCGACCCGACCGTGAGTGACGGGAGTGGGGTAGTGACCTGGACCAACCAGAGCAACCCGTACTGCGCGGGCGATATCACGGATCCGTAGGGAGGTGACGCTTGAACATCATCGGTGATCTGAAACGTGCCATCGACACGTTCTACTACAATATCGTGCTCAGCCTGGCGGAGCTGCACTGGAGTCTGCTGCGGGGGCTGGTGCTGATGGGACACACCATCGAGACCATCAACCAGTGGCTGATCGAGCAGGCTTTCGCGCCGCTGATCGCGCAGACCAACGCCAGCCTGAGCGTGGCGATCAGCTTCGCCTTCGTCATCGCGCTATTGGTGCTGGGGTT
>JAIOHN010000979.1 GCA_019912985.1 Anaerolineae bacterium
ATGTTGTCGAGGTAGTGGCGCGCCATCGCGAACGGCGCGTAGCGGTAGCCCGCCGCCTGCAGCAGCGTCGCTTCGATCACGCGGCCGACGCGGCCGTTGCCGTCCCAGAAGGGATGGATCGTTTCGTAATAAAATGGATCAGCGGGGCACGGATCGGCGCGGGCACCTCGTGCTCGAGCAGGCAGTCGTGCCATTCGATCAGCTTGCCCATGAGCAGCTTCACGTCGCCGCTGTACTGGGGCGGCTTGCAGCGGCCGCCGTGGGCCTCGTCGCCGACGGTGGTGATCTTCCCCTTGGGGTTCCATTCGCTATTCGCAAATAGCGAATGTGAGCCATGAAAAAATTGACAACATACTGACTTATTGTTATTTTCGCTTTTCGCGAAACACGAAAACATAGCTTATCCACGCCATGCGACGCCCGATCAATCGTCAGCCCGTGCTCAAGCCCCAGGATTTCTATCTGCTCCTGGCGCTGGCGGCCGTTCGTGGGGAGAGCCTGACTTATCCCGATCTGGCGGCCCTGACCGGCCTGTCGATGTCGGAGGTGCATGGCGCGCTCAAGCGGGTCGAGCAGGCGCGGTTGCTGGCTTTCGTGGATAGGCAGCCGCGCATCGTCACGCCGGCTTTCAAGGAATTTCTGCTGCACGGCGCGCGCTATGCCTTTCCGGCTGCGCGGGGTTCTATGGTGGGAGGCGTGCCGACCGCCTATGCCGCCGCGCCGCTCAATCGCCAGATCGCGCCCTCGGCCGATCCGCCGCCGGTTTGGCCGCATGCCGAGGGCAGTGCACGCGGCATCGCGCTGATCCCGCTTTATCCGAGCGCGCCGGCCGCCGCTTTGCGCAATGCCGTCCTCTACGAAAACCTGGCGCTGTTCGATGCGCTGCGCATGGGCAATGCGCGAGAGCGCGCCCTGGCCGCACAACTCTTCGAGGAGCGGCTTTGAATCCCGACGATCCGAATCTGCAGCGCGTCGAGCTGGTCGCCCGGGCGCTGGGTGAGTTGTGCGAAGAACTGGTGTTCGTCGGCGGCAGCGCCGCCGGCTTGCTGTGCACCTCGGTGCAGGCGCCGCCACCGCGGGCGACGCTCGATGTGGACCTGATCGCCGAAGTGGCGGCCCTGTCGGCCTACCACGCCCTGGAGAAGCGCATTGCCCAGCGTGGATTCGTGCGAGACATCGCGCAGGATGCGCCCATCTGCCGTTGGCGCATCGGCGAGGTGGCGGTGGACCTGATGCCGACCGACGAGCGCGTTCTCGGTTTTTCCAATCGCTGGTATCCGGCGGCCATCGCCGGCGCGACGGTGGTGGTGCTGCCGAGCGGCGCGCAGATCCGGCTCATTTCCGCGCCGGCATTCCTGGCCACCAAGTTCGAGGCCTTCGCCTCGCGCGGTGCGAATGATCTGATGGCCAGCCACGACTTCGAGGACATCATCAACGTGCTCGACGGCCGCCCCGCTGTCGTCGCTGAAATCGCCGAGGCGGGCGGAGCGCTGGGCGACTATCTGGCCCTGCGATTCCGCGAGGTCGTCTCGCATCCCGATTTCGAAAACATACTGCCGGGCCTGGTGGTCTATGACGAACTCTACGACAGCCGGATCGAAGCCGTGCGTGAGCGCGCCAGGGCCATCGCCGGATTGAGCGGCGCAGCGCAATGACACGGGGGAAGCATTCCGTGCCCGCCGATCTTCTTCCGCAACCCAACACTCCCTTCGGCCACCCCCTGCGCAGCCTGTGGTCGCTCGACCCGGGCAT
>JAIOHN010000980.1 GCA_019912985.1 Anaerolineae bacterium
GTACTATAGGATATTGAGCTTCTCCAACCTCACCGAGAAGCTCTTTTGTTTGGGCCTATAGTGGTGAGATTGTGGGTTCGATAAGACGCATACTCACACGTTGCCAAAGTCAGAATCGCGGAACTGTTTGGCCTGTGGTGCAAAAGTACCTGATTTTGAAATGGAGCATATGTCTAAGCTGTTGCCATCACCAAGACGTCATTGAAGAGATCTGAAGGTATGGAACCATCTAATTGAGATATAATTTCTCCATACACAAAAGTAAATACAAAAAAGAAATAAGTCAGACAATCTTAGTACCAACTTAGGTGGAAGTTAAGTAATTGGTCGAAAATCTGCGTGAATTAGTGAATGCACGAGAATTGCTGTTTACTTGGACCCGACGAGAGTTCAAAGTACGCTATAGTCAATCTGTTCTGGGAGTAGCATGGGCACTATTGCAGCCTCTCTCAATTATGCTCATTACGACTCTGGTGTTCTCGATTTTTCTCCGTGTCCCATCAAGCGACATTCCCTATCCCATTTTCGTGTACAGTGGCTTACTTGCCTGGCTCTATTTTGCCAATACCCTTAGTACAGCAACAACCAGTGTGGCCGATAATTACATGCTGGTCAGTAAGGTGTATTTCCCACGCGAGATTTTGCCCCTGTCACTAATCTTTGTAGGTTTTGTGGATTTTCTGATTGCTGGCTCCATCTTTGTGGTCCTGCTGTTCATTTATCACGTACAAATCGGCTTGGCAGTGCTGCTGTTACCGCTGGTCATTCTGATCCAAACAGTCCTGATTTTCAGCATTAGCTTACTTTTGGGTGCGGTAAATGTGTTTTACCGTGATATTCGCTTTGTGATCCCACTACTGTTGCAACTATGGATGTACCTTTCGCCGATCTTCTACCCGATTGATATTGTGCCAGAGCGCATTCGTCCACTGTATTTTCTCAACCCAATTGCTACCCTGATCGACACTTATCGCCGTTTGATCTTCTTCAATCAAGCTCCGGACTGGCCCTATCTCGGTGTGACCGCGCTGATTTCGATTGTTTTGTTGATCGTGTCCTACCGTTATTTCAAGCGTAGGGAACGCCAGTTTGCGGACATGATCTGAAAAATTTATGAAGATAGGGAGTTGAAAGTTTCCAAAACATATTTTTATAAATGTAATTAGTGATGCGTCAGGGGATCATGACTGTAATTGAATTTGAGCAAGTAAATAAAATTTATCGCCTTGGACAGCGAAGCACCAGCTTGCGCGATGAAATCGCGCAAAGGGCCACCAGCCTGATTCGTCGCAACAACCAGGAAAAACACATGCTTCACGCCCTCAATAACGTCAGCTTTGAGGTGAAGGCAGGTGAGACACTCGGTATTATCGGGCATAACGGTGCAGGCAAAAGCACAATTCTGAAGTTGCTGTCGAAGGTCGCATACCCCACGAGCGGTAAAATCCACACGGTAGGTCGCTTGGCTGCACTTATCGAACTCGGTGCTGGTTTTCACCCGGACCTATCCGGACGCGAGAACGTCTATCTCAACGGCTCGATTCTAGGTCTGAAGCGTCGCGAGATTGAAGCCCAATTCAACCAAATTGTTGAGTTCGCTGGCCTTGAGAAATTTATCGACACACCGGTGAAACGTTACTCTTCCGGCATGTATGTCCGGCTGGCCTTCGCTGTAGCGGCCCATGTGTGCTCCGATATTCTGCTGGTTGATGAAGTGCTGTCGGTCGGTGATGCAGCCTTCCAGCAAAAATGCATGACAAAGATGGAAGAACTCCGCCAGCAGGGTGTAACGATTGTGCTGGTGACACACAATCTGTGGTCGGTCGAGAGTTTTTGCAGACGGGCACTGCTACTTCGACATGGTGAAATCCAGGCAGAAGGTAATCCAGCGGAAGTTATCCAAATTTATCGGCAAAATGAACGTGAAGATCTGGCTGCGGAGGAGTTAAGCGAGACAAATAACAAATCCCTACGGCCTACAGAAGAAGAGGATGCAACCGTCATTACATGTGTAGAAATCCTGGATCCGAAAACTGACCAGCCTAAAGAACGGTTTGAATCCTGGGATTATATGACTATTCGTGCTCATTTTACGACGAAAGTAGCGATCCAGAGTCCTTATCTGGTTGTACGCATCTCGCGGACAGATGGTCTCATTTGCTGCCGAGCCACCAACAATCGCGATCCCTATTTCGTGGCGCGTCGATTAGAAGGTGAAGGTCACGTTGAAGTGCTGGTGGGGCCACTTCCCCTGGTGCCAGATACCTACACAATCGAAATTAACATTGCTGATAGCCAGCAGCCAATCCTCCATGCCAGCAGTTCAAAATCCACTTTTCAGATCAATGGTGACCTGAGCGCCCCTGGTGAGGCCGGTGTCTTTTGGGTTGATACCGAGTGGCAAGCGCCCAAAATGATTCAATCAAATTTATGAGGCCGACACATGTCCTACCGAATTAAAGTGCAAGATATTGAACTCAGCGAAACCATTCCGACCATCACAGGGCTGGATGGCTATCATCAATTACAGTGTATTGTGCGCTTGCATGGAACCCCTATCGCTTCGCTACGCGTCCCGGTGACTGGCGATTATTGCGCCGGGGACTCCATCCTCGAAGCTATCCTCGATAAGCAGAACTGGTGGATCACGCAATATCTACTTGAACAAGAACTGGATAAACCACTAGAAGCAAAAATCATCGATTTTGAGCACTTTCTCGACACACCACCGATTTCCTTTAATGGTCCTTATCCCCTGGTGACCGTGGCAGTGTGTACTCGTGACCGCACGGATAACCTTGTGTTGTGCCTGGACTCGTTGATTCAACTGGATTACCCGGCCTTAGACATTCTAATTGTGGATAACGCACCGCAAACTGAGGCAACGAAACAACTCGTCTCTCAGTATCCAAATGTCCGCTATGTCTGCGAACCCCGCCCGGGATTGGACTGGGCACGGAATCGAGCCATTTTGGAAGCACAAGGCGAAATTATCGCCTATACCGACGATGACGTGGTCGTCGATGCGGGTTGGGTGAAGGCACTCGCGTGGGTGTTTGTCGAAAATCCTGATGTGATGTGTGTGACGGGTCTCACTGTGCCTTATGAGATCGAAACAGAAGCGCAGTATTTGCTAGAGCTCTACGGGGGTTTTGGACGCGGCTTCCAGCGTAAATGGTTTCAGGCTGACATCGCAAATGACGAGGATGTAGGGTTTCACTATGGTGGTGCTGGTCAGTATGGCGCTGGGGCAAATATGGCGTTTCGGCGTGGCGTATTCGACCACCTCGGCCTGTTTGACCCAGCGCTGGATGTGGGCACCGTCACCAATGGTGGCGGCGACCTCGAAATGTTCTTTCGAGTCCTTGCCGAAGGTTATACCCTAGTCTATGAACCCTCCATGATGGTGCGACATCGTCATCGCCGAGAGTACGATAAATTATGGAAGCAAATCCATAACAATGGCATCGGCTTGTATTCGTACTTTATGCGCGAAATGCTTCATTATCCGGAGACGCGGTCAGGATTCCGGAAATTGGGTCGCTTTTGGCTGCGCTGGTGGAACATACGTCGTTATCTGATTTCCTGGTTTCGCCCGACCCTGTTCCCCCGTGATCTCATCTGGGCGGAGCTGAAAGGTTCGCTCATTGGCATCTGGGATCGTCGCTATCAGATAGCTGTACGCCGAGCCAGGGAAATTGAAGACCAGTTTGGCCCTCAACTACCCGAAACTCAACCTGTTCAATATCCAGCGGTACCCCAACCAGGTATCAATTTGAACCAGCAAATTGCTGTTCGCACCATTGATCTGACCCAACCACTACCAGATATGAGCGATATGTCTGAGTATTTTAGCATTCATCTCTTAATAACGTTGGGCGATAAAACATTGGGAATGCTGGAAATTCACAACAAGCATCAGCCTATTTCGGCCATGCGCTTGCGACATGAAATTGCTAAAGAAATTAATGAAAAGTTGCTGCTGCGCGGCACAAAGCTGAAACCTGCTGCTTTGTGGTCACAGTTACACGCGGCCATGTCTATCCACTATACAGCCGAGAGCGTGGAGAATGACCGACTGCCAGATCATGTTAAAGTGTCAATAGTTGTAGGTACCTATGACCGACCTGAAGACCTGGAAGACTGTCTCAAATCCCTGACCACACAGAAGACTAGCCGCCTGGTTGAAATTATTATCGCGGATAATCACCCTGCATCAGGTCTGACTGCACCGGTTGTGGCGAAATTTCCCGGCGTGAAACTGGTCAGCGATAGCCGAAAGGGAGCCTCGTTTGCACGCAATACGGGCATTCGTGCCGCAACCAGCGAGATCATCGTGACTACCGATGATGATATTGTGATGCCTGAATATTGGCTGGAAAATCTCATTGCGCCTTTCAGACGTGCGGACGTGATGATGGTCACAGGTAATTTTATGCCGCCAGAGTTGGCTACGCCTGCACAGATTGCCTTCGCGGACTATGACCATATGGGACGCGGGCAAACCGGTTTTGAGGCTGATGGTGAATGGTTCGAGTCATTTCGACGGCGAGCAGTCCCTACCTGGCGTCTCGGTGGTACGGGCAATGCGGCCTATCGCGCTGGCTTGTTCCACGATCCAAAAATCGGCATGATGAAGGAAAGTCTGGGGGCAGGGGTTCCAACTGGGACTGGGGAAGATATTTACTTCTTCTATAGAGTCCTGAAAGCCGGTTACATCATCGTCTATGAGCCATCGGCTTATGTCTGGCATAAATATCGCTCTGAAATGAGCGCCCTCAAACGGCAGATTTATAACTATAGCAAAGGGCATGTGGCCTATCATCTGATTACCATCTTTCAGGATAACGATTTGCGCGGCCTCGTACATTTGCTTTATGTCGTGCCAGGATGGCGTTCGCGACAAATTCTAGGTCGGAGTAATCAATCGCTGGCGATCATCTGGCAGGAAATCAGAGGTAATCTGTTAGGACCATGGTCACTGTGGCAGGCCAGACAACACGTACGCCGAGAGAATCGTAAGTATAGTTTCGTACAACAAGATACCGCTCCTATGATTTTCTCAACACAGGATGGCGAAAATCACGCTTAGCCATGACCTTAGTTTCGATCATTATCCCGACTTGCAACCGCGCTGTATTACTACGCAAGGCAATTGAGAGTGCCCTCGCGCAGACATATCATCCGCTGGAAGTTATCGTCGTGGATGATGGCTCAACAGACAACACGGCTGAAGTGGTTGCGGAATTTAGGGAGCAGATCATCTATCTTCACCAACCGAATACAGGGGTATCTGTCGCTCGGAATAGGGGTCTTAGAGCATCAAAAGGTGAATACATTGCCTTTCTGGATGATGATGATCTTTATCTGCCTCAGAAGATAGAACGACAAATGACCTGGATGTACGCTCACCCTCAGTTAGGATTGGTCCATTGTCGCTACTTTTTATCAAATCAGTCTGGTGCGATCGTAGAGAGGATAGGCACACTGCCAACAGGCCAGGTCCTGCCAGAGCTGTTTTACAATAACTTTTTGTGGATGAGTGCTCCCCTTATCCCGCGCAGAGTTCTGGAGCAAATCGGCGGCTTTGATGAGGAGCTATCCGCCGCCGCAGACTATGATCTCTGGGTGCGGATCGCACAAGCCGGATATCCTTTTGGCTGCGTGCAAGAACTCTTGGGAGTATATCGCCTCCAAGCGGGCAGTATGGTGACAAATGTGATCCGTACGGAACGCGAAATTATCAGCATACTTGATCGAGTTTTTGCCGAACCTCAATTTCAGTCATACAAAGTTCAAGCCTATATATCCTGGCGTTTGTGGCTCGCTCATCGTCACTATGCGGCAAAAAACTGGACGGATGCCTGCCACAATTTAACGGAAATCCTGACGTTAGAACCCCACCTATCACCTGAAGTTATCATTGACAACTTATATGAGCATGCCTTGGATGAACGTGTGCCTGATCCATTCGACTATATAAAAGATGTATTCAATCACCTCCCGCCAGTCGCCCAATTCTTACGCGACTTTACCGATAGTTTACAGCGACGCCTCCAATTGGCGGTGGCTCTGCGGTGTTATCAATATGATGATCTGACCTGGGCACAGCAACAGCTCAGTGAAGCGGCACTGCTGTATCCCACAATCACCAGTATGGAGCCGGATTTCATGCAGATAAGCTGTGCGTATGCGATGTGTTTGCCCGTGGATGTCGATGATTATGTGAATACTATTTTCGCCAATTTGCCCCCCTCTGCCCAAAGTCTGATAAAGCTCAAATCGCGGGTGCAGAGTAATGTTGCGATTGCCAGAGCCTTCGAAGATTATCACAATGGCTTGCGAGGGCTTGCCGCCACACGGGTCTTCAGTGCTATACGAACGCAACCGGCTTGGATTCGCAATCGGGGTGTGCAAGCTATGCTGTTCAAATCGCTCCCAACCTGGTTGAAGGAGAAGAGATGACAAAACTCGTTTCGGTGATCATTCCCTGTTACAACCAGGCTCGCTTCTTGCCCGATACTGTCGAAAGTGTTTTGTCGCAGACCTATCCTCAGATCCAAATCATCGTGGTCGATGATGGCTCAACCGATAATCCTCAAACAGCACTGGCAGCGTACGGCGATTCTATTCAACTTGTCCAACAACCTAATCGTGGATTGGCAGCCGCACGAAATGCCGGTTATCAGATTGCGAAAGGTGAGTATCTCTGGTTTCTGGATAGTGATGATACCCTCGACCCAGATGCCATCACAAAACAGGTTGCTGAACTAGAGTCGCATCCAGACATGGCGCTGAGCTACGCGGCCTGGAGGCTGGTCAGCGAAGATGGACAAACGACTTTAAATGTCATCCGCCCCCATATTAGCGGACAAGTGCTTGAGGCATTGCTGCTTCGCCGTTTTTTCTTTTTCGCCAGTTCCACAT
>JAIOHN010000981.1 GCA_019912985.1 Anaerolineae bacterium
ACCAGCACCCGTAGCAGATCATACTCTGTTGGCGTGAGTTGGATTTCTTCGCCATCACGGGTCACGCGCCGTGCCGCCAGATCCACGCGCAGGCCGTTGGTTTCAAAGATGGGGTCAGGGTCGGGCTGGAAGGCATGACGCAGGGCGACCCGCAGCCGCGCCATCAACTCCCCGACACTGAACGGCTTGGTCAGATAATCATCTGCACCGGCATCCAGCGCTTCAATCTTGTCAATATCTTGATCCTGCACCGACAGGATAATAATGGGCATCTTGGCCCATTCACGGATGCGTTTGGTCACTTCGATGCCGCTCTTATCCGGCAGGCCCAGGTCGAGGATAATCAAATCCGGCTGGACATTGATCGCCTCTAGGATGGCATCTTCGCCAGTGGCTGCTTCGTGGACCTCGTAACCATGTGCGGTCAGGGATGTGCGTAAAAAGCGGCGGATTGCATGTTCATCATCAACAATCAAGACTTTATTTTTGCTCATCTCAGCCGATTCTCTAGGTTGAGTGGTAGATTGATTATAAAGCATGTGCCACCCTCCGGGCGCTTTTTCGCCCATATGCTGCCGCCGTGCGCCTCCACAATGCCCTGGCAGATGGAGAGGCCGAGGCCGCTGCCACCCTGCCCATGGACAGTGCTGGCACGATAAAATTTTTCAAAAATGTGCGGCAGTTCGGATTCGGGAATACCGACACCCCGATCAGCGACCGTGATCTGGATATGATGGTTGACCTGCGATGCGCTGATCTCGATGGGGGTATCGGGTTCGGAATACTTCATCGCATTATCGAGCAGGTTGACAAATACCTGTGCGATCAAGATGAGATCCACCGGAATCATCGGCAAATTATCGGGAATGTGAATGATGATCTGCCGGTGGCGAAGCTGTTCGCGCAGGTGAGAGCGGGCCACGCCGATGATCTCCGACAGGTCGTAGAGTTCGCGGTTGAGCCTCATCGAGCCAGATTCCAGGCGCGACATATCCAACAAATTACCCACCAGCCGGTTTAGGCGTTCGGCTTCCGAGTACGCGCCCATCAGCAGGTCACGACGTGAGTTTTCATCGAAATGGGCATCGCTATCGAGCAGACTGCTGAGTGTGCCGGTGATGGAAACCAGCGGCGTGCGCAGGTCATGCGAGATGGAATTGAGGACAACTGTTTGCAGTTTTTCTTTCTCGCGCAGGAGGCTGGCCTGCTGTGCTTCTTCACCAAGCTGCACCGCTTCCAACGCCAGCGCCGATTGGGTCGCAAATGCATCCAGCAGGCGCTGCTGCTCCAATGAGAGATCAGTCTTCAGAGAAAGCACCAGGACCCCGATGACCCGCTGCGCTGTTCCCATAGGGACATAGCGCTCGGCAGCGCCCGGAATGGTATCGGTGCCTTTGCCTGCGGACTGCCCGTGTTCATAGGCCCAGGCGGCGATATGATGGTCATCTTTCTCAGGTTGGAAAGCGTCAGTACGATCCACGATGCGCAGGCCATCAGCGACCGGGAGATACAGTGCTGCCTCACATTCGAAGGTCTGCTGCGTGTGCCGCACAATCTGCCGGACAATCACCTCCCGATCAACGGTCGCAGACAGCTCGCGGCTAAGCGAGTAAAGCTGCGCGGTTTCCTGTTCGCGTTGCCTGGCGGCCTCGGTCTGATTGCGCGCACGTGACGCGAGACTGGCGATTGCCATCCCGGCACTGAACAGGCCAAGAAAGGTGAGCAAATACTGGGCATCAGCCACACGAAACGTATACTGTGGCGGCACGAAGAAGAAATTGAAGGCGATCACACTGGCAAAAGCGGTCATGACTGAGGGACCGTATCCCAGTCGCAGCGCCACGACCACCACGGCCAGCAGGTAAAACATCACCAGGTTGGCGGGATTGAGCGCCGTCACCGTATTGACCAGCTTGCCGGCCAGGGTCGCCATTAAGACGATAACCGCCGCTTCCAGGTAGGCAGGCAAATCGTGTTGTGAGGGGATCAGTGAAACTGTCGATGCAGCGCTGTTTTCTACGCCGCTGTTGATGACGTAAATATCAATTTCGCCATTTTGCCGGATAAGCGCATTGACAATAGAGCCTTGCAGCAGCTCCTGCCAACGGGAGCGAAGCGGCTGGCCGATGATGATTTTGGTGATGTTGTTGTGCCGGGCGAAGTACAGCAGGGCATCCGCTACTGAGGTGCCGGTGATGGTATTGACACGTGCGCCCAGACTTTCCGCCAGCTTCATCGTCTCGTTGAGGCGAGCACGGTCTGCATGATCGAGCGGTGTGCGCGAGGGCGCTTCGACATACACCACATACCAGGCGATGTCCAGCTCTTGTGCCAGACGGCAGCCAGTCCGCACCAGACGTGCGCTGATTGGATTGGCGCTGATACACACCAGCAGGCGGTCACTGGCAGCCCAGGGGCCGGGGATGTCGCGGGTTTGCATGTAGGCCCGCATCTGGTGATCTACACGGCGTGCGGTCTGGCGCATCGCCAGTTCGCGCAGGGCCGTGAGATTGCCGGGCCGGAAAAACTTGCGCAGCGCGCGCTCGGCCTGCTCAGGCACGTAAACTTTGCCCTCATCCAGGCGTCGCAACAAATCTTCTGGCAAAATGTCGATTAATTCGATCTGGTCAGCCATATCAAATAAATAATCAGGCACGGTTTCGTTCACCGTGATACCGGTGATCTGAGCAACGACATCATTTAAACTCTCGATGTGCTGGACGTTGACGGTGGTATAGACATGAATTCCGGCATCGAGTAACTCCTCGACATCCTGATAGCGCCTGGGATGGCGCGAGTCCGGCACATTGGTATGTGCCAGTTCATCAACCAGGACAAGCTGTGGCTGGCGAGCGAGAACACGATCCACATCCATCTCGTTGAGGGTAATGCCGCGATAAGTCGTTTCGCGGTGCGGGATGATTTCCAGCCCATCCAGCAGCGAGTTGATTTCAGGGCGATGATGCGTTTCCACATAGCCCACAACCACATCGACCCCTTCCGCCCGGCGACTCAAGGCGGCTTCCAGCATGGCATAGGTCTTGCCCACACCCGCTGCATACCCCAGGAAGATCCGCAGTTTACCCCGCTTCGACTTACCATCCCCGGCATGGGGAGCAGTCAGCGTGTTGGAAGCGGGATTTTTCGATCGGTCAATCATGCACACACTCAGATGAACAGGTTACGTCTATCTCATTTTACTTGATATTCGTGCCTGTCTCACCCGGCCTCAGATTGCCTCCGACATGTTCGCCTTGTGACTGATGATCCCGATCAATATCCGCGCCAGTCAGTGAAACTCTCGTCCTGCCACCATTCGTCACCGGTCGCGCGTGTACTGGCGTAGCGCCACAGCGCCATCGTGCCAAATGCGAGGCCCCCGATCACCAGCAGAACCACCAGAAGGGTTTGGGAGGCTCCGAAATCGAAGCCGAGAACCATCCCGGCGATAAGCGCCACACCAAGAAATACCAACCACGGGAATTGTGTGCGTTGTTTCATTGTCTTAACCCCATGCACCAATCACACGGACTGCACAACCGAGATCCATGTGATCTTATATGTCTTTGTGAAGTGTATGACGGACTATCTCAAGTTGGGGACAAGAAGCGTGCGTTGTGCGTCAAGAAACCGTCAAGGTCGGCATATCGAGGGTGTATGAAGTTGGCTTGCATATACAGAAGAAAAAACAGGTATGGGTGTCAGGCAAGCGGCAGCGCATGTCGTGTCATAGCGATAATGGGATGGCGGGGAGCGCATCGCAAAACCTGTGTGATTTCTCGTCCCCGCCGGTTCCCGCCCGGATAATCATGAACAGCACGAACACTACTGTTCATGGTTGTCCTTGATCGTACTCCATGCCCCTAGGGTTGCTGCTTAAAAATCCAGCGTGTCACCGAAGTGGGATACTCCTGCCAGGCAAATGCTTTGTGGGGAATCAAACGCCACACCGGCAGCCCATGTTTCATGTGGTACTTTTGCTGGTAGTGCGCGTCAATCCGTTCCGCAAGCTCAGGATCAATGTTTTCTTCTGTGAGGATCTCGCTTTCCCCTTCGATAATCACCACTTCAGAGCCGCTTTCGAGGTGCATCACCATGTAAGGATTGTGAGCGAGATTTTTGCCGCGCCGCGTGTGTGCTCCGCCGCCATGGTAAAAAATCTCATCAACCCACACACCCCAGACAGGAATTGAATGGGGATGACCATCAGGCGTCACGGTGCTGACCCAGTAGTTTTGCGGTGATGCGACCCGTTCCAGAACCCAGTCCCAGGTCAACATCCCTTTGTCCGATTGGGGAATGCCATAGCCGACAATATCTGGTCTGCTGCGAATCTTTTCCAGATTGCTCATCACTGCCCCTTTAGCACAAATTTTCGGATCGTGTATTGTATCATGTTTTGTGAAGGACAGGAAGCAGGTTTCATTCAGCAGACAGCGCTTCGAATGCCTGGGTGACGAACCACTTGTGACCGGCGCGCATTGCCTGTTCGCGTGTGGCATCGCCAGCCCACTCCGCGATCCTGAAGGCGGGGCGCAGTGCCATACACAAATCCCAATAAGGTAGGTAGGTAAAGTCCACGTCTGGCATGAGCGATTGGTAGTCCCGCGTGTACTGCTGCATAGCATCAGCGCCGAATGCCCATAAGGTTTCGAGCCGACTATTCGCCAGATCAGCCAGTGGATCCCCCAAAGAGGCGTCCTCCCAATCAATGACCGCAGCCAGCCGTCCTGCTTGCCACAGCACATTACCCGGCCAGTAGTCCCCATGCAGCAGCGTCGTCTGGTTGATTTGCCATAAAGGCACAACTGCTTCCAGCGCGTCACGGATGCGGCCTTCATCGAGCGAATCATCCAGCCTGGCCGGGCGTTGTTTGAGTTGTTGGGTGTAGAGCGCATTGCGCGCGGGCAGGTAAGACAGCGCTGTGATGTCCACGCGGTGAATCGCGGCCAGTTGGGCGGCAAGCTGGCGCAGATAGGCGGGTAAATCAGCCGGTGCGAAGTCCGTTTCGCCGTCGATATATTCGATGACGAGGCAGGGCGTGGTGAAAATCTCGGCATCGACATAATAGGGACGCGGCACAGCTAACCCCGCCGCTTGCAGCCGCTGCAAAAGTCTGAACTCATCAGCGGCAATCTGCGGGTTGAGCTGAAGATCGACCGCGCCATGCCGCCGCACGATCATTTTCTGCCTTTCGCCATCTGCCTGCACAATCTCAAGCGCGGTGACCTGCGCCGAGATGCCACCTGTGAGCGGCCATGCCCGCAGCAGCTTGCTTTGCGGGTCCATGCGCTGAACCAGTTGCTCAAACTTCTTGCTGTCCTGCGCTTCCACTATCTCGCACTCCTGTAAGCAGAAGCCAGAGGATACCCAATTGCAGAAACGGTGCCAGGAAATCACTTCCCGGCACCGCATGATGTTTATAGACTGGATGATTCTTAGTGCTGCTGATTCGACGGCGCTGGTTTTTCAGCAAGCGGGTGGACAGATGGATCGCCCACTGGATTGATAATCACAGATTGTGAGGCTGGCCTTGGTGGCCTGATAAAACGGATCACGTGCGCTTCCCAGCCTGGTGTGAAGTGCTTCCATTTATCCTTGACCAATAGCCAAAGGAGAAACAGTTGAAAAAACAGCCGAAACATATCCGTTGGCGATACTATGGTGATCATTGCCTTTGCAAAAATGCTGACGATGAGCGTGACGGCGGCTCCATACACACCCCAGCGCTTCCACTGCCAGATCGCCCAGAGACAGCGTATATTCGCGATTGTGATGGCTCCCCACAGGAATATGCTCCCTAGTGTTGGCAGCGGTACACGTTCCAGTCTATCCAGCCAGGGAAGCAGGGTGTAGGCAATGAGCAGAAGGTTGAACGCCGATAATCCAATCCCAGCGACCAACCACAAAGTTAACCAGTTGCCCCGATCCGGCCCTAGCTTTAACCTCGAAATCTGGCTTTGCTGTTGATTCCACCGCGCTTGCTCTTTGAAATGCTGTTGTTGTTCCCGCCAATCCGGTTGAAAGGTCATTGGTTACTCCCAATCTATTCATCTGATTTGGAGCGTTGGCACTTTAAATAATCAGTGCAACGGCCGACCTAAATCAGATGGCAAGTGTAATCTCACTCAAAGGCTTCCCATTTGTCTTTGATGAGGAATGCAAGAATACCGATCTGGATGAATGGTGCGATAAAATCGGCATCTGTTGCGGTCCCGATCATCAGTTCAACAATTAGGCTGGCAATGAACGTCACAATAAGCCCATAGACACCCCATCGCTTCCAACGCCATATGGCCCAGAGGCAATACAAATTCGCGATTACTAAGAAAATAGCTCCAAAAGTGGTTAACGGCATCCCTTGTAAACTGTCTAGCCAGGGAAGCAGGACGTTTGCAAGGATCAGCGAAAGGCTAAGCACTGAGAAACCGACACTCACGACCAGCCACAACGTCAGGCAGCCGCCTCGATCTTGCGCCAATGATGACTGTGATTTCTGGCTTTGCTGTTGTTCTCGCCAATCTGGTTGAAAGGTCATTGGTTACTCCACTCATCTTCAAAATTGTATGGCGAATGAATAGGTTCGATGATTCATTTGTGTCTGAGCTTGCTGTCAAATTCAGTCAAAATCCCACCATTTATTCACGGCCAGATACCCGACGATGATGAGTTCAAACATCGAAACAAAGAAATTCGGTAAATTTTCCATACCGCCTAGTAACTGGAGGATCGCTTTGAGGATAATGAAAGCGATCACGCCGTAAAATCCCCATCGTTTCCACTGCCATATACCCCATAAGGAGATCAAATAGGGCAGTTGAATAAGAATCACCAATGCGGATAGCACGAGTGCGATTGTGGATGCCTGAGGCGATATCTTAGACGAGTCCATAATCACCGCCAGCAACTGCGGCACACTGACCAGGAAGCTGATCCCCGAGACACCGGTTGCCAGGACCAACCATAAAGTCAGGCAGCCACCTCGTTCTCGTTTTGGCGAATACAAACGTCGCGAGCGCGGTGAACTTTCCCCACGTTCTGGGTGGTTCGGCTCATCTTTGGGAACCTGATTCCGGCTTTCCCAATTAGGTTGGTGATACACGGCTGCCTCCAATTGGTGATCGTATTCGCCGGCGATTGCGCTGCCGACGATTAATGTAATTGTAAATGAGAACAAGGTGCGGAATGCTTAATGTGATGTTGTCAGGAGGATTATTCAGTTTTGTGAAGGAGATATTTTAGAAATTCACAAAGTGCTGATGGCAACGAACAGCTGCATAGGGAAGTAGCCGACCATCGGCGCATGTTATGGAGTGTTTTTTATTCCGCCAATCCGCAGAAGTCAATGGCGCTCTGACTCAGGATGCGCGCAAGCTGGACAATCGAATCAACCTCAACCCATTCCTCGTCGGCATGGAGTCCGTCACCGGTTGGCCCGATAATCACGGTGTCCATGCCCGCGTCTGAGAGCAGCGCGGAGTCCATCCACCAGGGCGCACCGTAAACCTCCGGCTCCGCTGCGAGAACTGTCTGCGCCGCCTGTTTGACGACCTGGACAATCTCCGCCTGCGGGTCGATCTCATAGGCATTGCGGCTGAAAAAGGTGTTGACGGTAGCGTCAAAAGTCGGGTCTTGAGCCGCTAAACGATCCACAATCGCCTGAATCTCGGCAGTGACGTCCGCTACTTTTTCGTGAGGGAGTGTCCGTCGCTCTAATTCGATGCGGCAGAATGCGGAATAGACCGACTGCGAAGTTCCACCCTGAATGAGCGGCACATGCAGCGATGGCGGGCCAAGCAGAGGATGCCCCTCGCGCTGGATGAGGTCTTGCGCGAGTTTTTCCAGTTCGACTAACACACGGCCCATGTGCATGTTGGCGTCAATCCCTTCCGCATAGCGGCTGCCATGCGCCGCGCGGCCTCTGGTTTTCACTTCAATCCACACAAAGCCGCGATGCGCACAGCAAATTCGCAGATCGCTTGGCTCGGTCAGGATGGCGGCATCGGCCTTGAAGTGCTGGACGAGATGCTCCATGCCTTTGCTGCCATATTCTTCATCAATCACGGTGGTGAAAAGAAGATCGCCCGCCAGGGATGTGCCGGAATCCACAAAGCCCTTCATCACCACCAGCATCGCCGCGATACTGGCTTTCATATCGTAAGCGCCGCGCCCATAGAGCTTGCCATGACGAATCGCGCCGGAAAATGGCTCGGCCATGCCGGTGACGCCAACCGTATCCATGTGGGCATTGAGCAGCAGCGAACGCCCGTGGCCTGCACCTTTCAGAATGCCGCTGACATTGCTGCGCCCCGGCTCGACCTCATGCACAATCGGCTCGATGCCCATCCGCGCCAGTTCCCCCGCGACATATGCGGCGATCTCACCCTCGCCAGCGGCCCCGGCTTCCAGGTCGGAATTCACCGAATCAATACGGACCAGCGCCTGCGTCTGCTGAACAATGTAATCTCGGTCGGGTTGATTCAAAGTCATGCGCGTGTCCTTCCTGGCAAAGCGCGAATCAGTTCTTGTCAATCGATTCTACCGCATCACAGGGAATTTCTGATCACAGGTTACATCCTCCACCTGTAATGGATGGAAATCTTCGCTTATCCCCTGCATGGAGAGACTTAAGTAGCAATATTCCATCCATTCGCGCAAACAATAGCTAAAATGCCTTCCAGAACGGAGGGTATTTTTCTTGACATGCTTGATTTATTAGAACATATATTCTAAGATTGATTGCATCATTATAATTTCTTGGAAAGGAAGACGCATGGCTAAGCTGATCTACTTGATGAATACATCCCTGGACGCTTATGTCGCAGATGAGCATGGCGGCTTTAGTTGGATCGTCCCCAACGAGGAGTGGATCAACTACATTAACGAACTCTGTGCGTCATGCGGCACCTTTCTTTACGGACGCAGGATGTACGAGGCCATGGTGTACTGGGAGACAGAGTATGCAGCCCACAATCACCAGGAATTTCATCTTGACTTCGCAAGGCTGTGGCAGGCGGCAGACAAGATTGTGTACTCCAGAACCCTGGCTGAACCACGCAGCGCACGGACGCGGATTGAGCGCGAGTTCGATGCGGATGCGGTCCGGCAGCTCAAAGTCAATGCCGAGCGTGATATGACTATCCAGGGTCCTGAACTCGCCGCGCAGGCACTCAGGGCTGGTCTTGTTGATGAAGTCCAAATCTTCGTTTCGCCCGTCGTCGTTGGCGGTGGAAAACGGTGCTTTCCGGATGGCTTGCGCTTGGACCTGGAACTGGTCGAAGAGCGAGCATTCCATAACGGAATAGTCGCTGTGCGCTACGCCGTCCGCAGTTGAACCCAGAGGAGCAGGTGACGGTGAGACGGTAAGTGATGAAATTTTGCATTCACAAAGGGCAAGGTGTCCCTACGGAAATGCGGCCTTCATAAATACGCATTTGCCCACCGGTCTGTTTTTTATGGTGGAGCATCTCATCGGCTAATAGCTTCCCTAAAAACCGCTTATCCAAAATTCACGTTAAAATAGATTAATACTGGTCAACTCAGGGGGAGCATGAAAGTCACTATCGTTGCCATCGGATCACGCGGCGACACGCAGCCGTATCTCGCGTTCGCACGCGGTTTGCAACAGGCAGGTTATCAGGTGCGCTTTTGCGCGGGGGATAACTTCCGCGATTTTGTGACCGGCTACGGGGTTGACTTTGTGCCGGTTGGGGTGGATATCCAGCAGTTTATCAATACCCGTATCCCTCAGGTGCTCGAGACCGGGCGCAACACCTTTCAGGCCATTCGCACAGTCATCCGTGAAAGCCTCGCCTATGCCGATGTGATGTGGGCGGGAATTCAAACCGCTTGTGGTGATGCGGATGTCATCGGGACCAATTTTCTGGGTGTTGGCGCGGCTGCCATTGCCGAAAAACGCCGGATTCCAATTTTTCTCCTGCACAGCACGCCGTTGATCGGGCGTACCCGCATAGCACCGCCAATGATCTTTCCTGTTCAACGCAATATGGGTGGGCCGGTCAATTTGCTGTGGCACGAGCTTACCGAGTTTTTCCTCAAACTGGGCCTCCGCAGGCCGCTCAATCAATGGCGCGATGCGGTTGGACTTGCACCGCTGCCCTTTCGCAACTGGCGGTTTGATGCCCTTCCTGATCTTACGATTCCAATGCTCTATGCACATAGCCCGGCTGTACTGCCCCGCCCCTCGGATTGGCTTTCTCATTGGCATGTGACAGGTTATTGGTTTCTGGACGCGCCAGATACCTGGCAACCGCCTGCTGAGCTTCTAGATTTCCTCAAAGCTGGCGCGCCGCCGGTCTATATCGGGTTTGGCAGTATGTCTGGGCGCAGTCCCGAACAGATGGCACAGCTTGTATGCGATGCGCTGAAACAAAGCGGTCGGCGTGGCGTTTTAGCGGCAGGATGGGGCGGTATGTCGCGGGATAAACTGGACGAGGATATTTATGTGCTCGATGCTGTACCGCACGATTGGTTGTTTCCCCAGGTTGATGCGGTCGTACACCATGGCGGTGCAGGAACCACCGCTGCCGGTTTTCGGGCAGGCGTGCCGAGTATTATAGTACCGCACTTCGGTGATCAGCTTTTTTGGGGAAAGCGTGCCGAGAAATTGGGTGTTGGCGCGCGCCCCATTCCGCGCAAAGCGCTGACCGCGTCACAACTGGCAGCAGCCATTTGCCAGGCCACTGGCGATGTGGCGATGCAGCAACGTGCGGTGGCCCTGGGTGAAACCATCCGTGCCGAGTGTGGCATCGACAACGCCATAAGGATCATCGAACATTATCTCCACGAGTCGCTACCCCTGAATCGTACCAGCTAAATACTACTCAATACCCCTCTTAAAAGTCATCTGCGCAATGATCTGCTTCTCCCAAAAAGCCAATACATAAATCCAATTCGTGACAAATTTCACGTGCAAGCTATGACGTGCTTTACTGTTGAGCGACGACTCGTAGAAATATACTGATGTTGGAATATGCGCATAAGCGCATAAACGAGAATTTGAATCCCGCCAGGGAAGCGGCCAAAAGCACTACACGAGAGTAAGCAACACTCACTTATAAGCAAGTGACAGGATTGAACGATGATTTCACAATCACTCACGCATGAAATATCTCGGATGGAAGCCGATTTGTGTTCGGCATTTGTTGATCCCACCCGAATCCTGATCTTGTATGCGCTGGATGAAAAGCCCCGCAACGTGGGTGAACTAGCCGAGGAACTACAAATTTCGCAATCTTCCACATCACGCCACCTCAAGGTGCTGCGGGATCGCGGCCTCGTGAAGACGATGCGTGACGGAACGCGCGTCCAGTATCGTCTGGCGGACCAGCGATTAATCCAGGCCCTTGATCTGTTGCGGTCGGTTATGCGCGACCGAATCGCGCATCGTGCCGGTTTGATGGAAGAAGCGGATATCTGATTTGCAGATCTGCACAACAAACTTGTTTCAAGGAGGCGTGAATGCCCAACAAAATAAGACCTTTCATTTTGTTTCTTGGTGGAATAACGCTGATGTTTGCCGCTGCTGGCTTTTTGCTGTTTCCAGACCAGGTGGTCGAAGCACAGTGCGGCACGCAGGCGTCATCCTGCAAGAACTGTCATGAAGTACAGGGCGAACTGCCCGTCAACAATGATGGCACTGGCTGGCATGAGTCCCATGCGTTCGGTGATTTCTGTTATGTCTGCCATGCAGGCAACCAGCAGGCGACCGAGAAGGCTGATGCCCACACCGGTATGGTGCCCCCGTTGTCCGATATAAAAGCATCCTGCCAGATGTGTCACGCGGCAGATCTTGACGAGCGCGCGCAGGTCTACGCGACTGTTCTGAATGTGGATTTGAACGGCGGTTCCGGCGACTCCGGTTCTTCGGATGAGTCGAGCGGTTCCTCTGCCGATGATTTCTGGGGCGAGGCTCCAGCCGCGACCAGCGCACCTGCTGCCGAGGACTTCTGGGGTGGCGAATCAACCAGCGCCGAGAGCGCGCCAGCCGAGCCAACCACCGTGACGATTGCACCGGTTGATCAGGAATTGTTCGTCAATGATCCTAACCTGGTGGATTACGTCCAGCGCTATGACGAAATCGTGCTGGGCAAGCGCCCCGTCAACTGGGGCAACATCGCCCTGATCGGCCTGATTGGGCTGGTGCTGGTGGGTGGCGGTGGCTTCGTCATCTTCAACGAAATGCGCCTCCGTACCTCACTCGGCGAATTCGAAAAAGTCGAGGGCGAGTATCCGGCAGATGTGATCGAAATGCTGCCTGCGATCACCAGATTGCAGTTCCAGACACGCAAAACCCTGCGAAAAATCCTGGATAACCCCGGAAAAGCGGACAAAGTGTTGGCGCTGGTGGACTCGGTGGCTTCTGATGATCAGGTGAAGGAGTGAGTGCGGTGAAACGGATGGTTAGCTATATCCGCAAAGAGGAGTGGTCACCCTATGCTGCCGGGGCGCTGTTGGGCATCGTGGGCGTACTGGCTGTCTGGTTGAGCAACAGCCTGCTGGGTGCATCCGGCGCGTTTGAAAATCTGGCCGGGCTGGTCGGCACGTCAATCGCACCCAACCTGTTCAACAATATCTACTTTAACTTCATCATGCCTCCGGAGATTACCTGGAGTGTCGTCCTGCTGGTTGGCCTTTTCTTTGGTGGGATGCTCGGCGCAGCCACCAGTGGCACCCTGAAATGGGGCAAAAAAGACGCCGCCAACAGTGATGAACAGTGGAAAAGCGTTTTCGGGCCGCAGGTCTGGAAGCGCTGGCTGCTGGCTTTTATTGGCGCGATCGTGCTGGAATACGCGGCGGGCATCGCCGGGGGCTGCACCAGCGGCCTGGCGATTTCTGGCGGTATGCTGCTCGCGCCATCCGCATTCCTGTTTATCGCCGCAATGTTCACGTCGGGCATTATCACGGCCATGCTGATCTACCGCAGGAGGTATTAGGATGTCGACGTTCGTTATTGCCTTGGTATTAGGCATATTCTTTGGCTTTTCACTGAATAAAGCGGGGCTGACCAAGTATCACAAGATCGTCAATGTCTTCCGCTTTACGGACATGGCCGTGCTCAAATTCATGATGACCGCGCTGGTGGTCTCAATGTCAGGGCTTTATCTTCTGCGCGGCCTTGGCCTGGTGACATTTCCCAACGTGCCTGCCACCTATGTCGCGGGTAATATCATCGGCGGCCTGATCTTCGGTGTGGGCATGGCACTCAGCGGCTACTGCCCCGGAACCTGCGCGGCAGGCAGCGGTGAAGGCAAGCTGGATTATCTGATCCCCGGTCTGCTGGGTTTTCTGGTCGGCGCGGCGATCTACGGCCTGACCTATCCCCAGATTTTCCCGACCATTTCAGCGGTTGCCAATTTCGGCAATATCGTGATCCCCGATGTATGGAATCTCAGCCCGTTCCTGACAGTGATTTTTTTCGCGGTCCTGGCTCTGTTCCTGTTTTATCTCATTGACCGGGCAGGCTTGCAGCGCAAGAAGCGTGGATAGCCGGTGCTGCGGCTCAACGCTGATCTCTGAAGACAGGAGAATTCGATGACTCAAACGCTTTCAAGGCGAAACTTTCTAAAAGCAGGGGCGGTCACAGCCGGTGCGCTGGCCGTAGGCCAGATGCTGCCGCCGCAGGTGGCACAGGCTGCCCAGGAAGCCGGGCTGATCAATACCCGTGGGGATGGATTTATCTCCAGCATGTGCGAGATGTGTGTCTGGCGCTGCGGGTTGATCGCACGGATCGAAGATGGCCGGGTGGTCAAGCTGGACGGCAACCCGGAACACCCGCACTCACGGGGGCACCTGTGTGTGCGCGGTCAATCCGGCCTGATGAATACCTACGATCCCGACCGGGTGCTGACACCGCTTATTCGTGTCGGCAAACGCGGTGAAGGGCTTTTCCGCAAAGCCTCATGGGATGAAGCGCTGGATCTCACCGCCAGCAAAATGCTGGAAATCAAGGATA
>JAIOHN010000982.1 GCA_019912985.1 Anaerolineae bacterium
AGGCAATCCATTCTGAATGCATAATTAATTATAGAGCGCGGGCATAAAAGCTTAGGAGTTAAACGATGCCAGATTTTTATCGGTTTGATGTTCCACAAACCCTGGCAGAATTAGATACCGATGCCCAGAAGGGATTGAGTGATGCCGAAGCTCAACAACGCCAGCAAAAGTTCGGCAAGAACACTCTCCCCACTGAAGAAGGCGCAGGCTGGCTGCGCCTGATCCTGGGCCAGTTCACTGACCTGATGGTCATTATCCTGTTGATCGCTGCCGTCATATCGTTCTTCCTGGGCGATACAAAAGACGTGGTGGTCATTATGGCGATTGTCGTCTTAAACGCATTCCTGGGTGTTTATCAGGAATATCGTGCAGAGCAGGCATTAGCTAATTTGAGCAAAATGCAGGTCCCACTGGTGCGCGTGCGCCGTAAGGGAGAAGTCCATCAAATCAGCACTGAAGATGTCGTTCCAGGTGACATTGTGCTTTTGCAGGAAGGCGACCGCATTCCAGCAGATGGGCGTTTAATCGAATCGGTCAATCTCCAGGTAGATGAATCACTGCTTACAGGTGAATCATTGCCGGTTGAGAAAAACACGGAAACAATCGATACACAGGATAGTATCGCGGTTGGTGACCGTAGCAACATGGTGTTTATGGGAACCAGCGTGAATTATGGACGCGGCGAACTCGTGGTCACCCGTACCGGATTGGACACCGAACTAGGCAATATCGCGGCCATGCTCATGCAGGTCGAACAGGGCATCACGCCACTGCAACGCCGACTCAACCGTCTTGGGCAAATCCTGGCAATCGGCGCGGCAATCGTCGTTGCAGTCGTCTTTTTAGCGGGCTTGCTACAGGGCATTCCGGCTCAGGAGATGTTTTTAACCTCGATAAGCCTAGCAGTCGCCGCAGTACCTGAGGGCCTGCCTGCACTCATCACAATCAGTCTCTCGTTGGGCGCAGCTCGTATGGTGCGGCGTAATGCCTTGATCCGGCGCTTACCAGCAGTCGAGACGCTTGGCTCTGTAACCGTGATCTGCTCGGACAAAACCGGCACCCTCACTAAGAACGAAATGACTGCCACCTCTATCGCCCTTCCCGCGCATCCTGACATCAACATCAGCGGTATTGGTTATACGCCGCAGGGCGAGTTCATGCTTCAAAATGGCGGCAGCGATGAGCCTGTACAGAATCTGCATCAGGATATCAGTCTGGCGCGAATCATTCGGGCGATTTCACTTTCGACCAACGCCTATCTCGAACCTCGGCAAGACAATAATGGCGTGAGTGTCGTCGGTGATACCACTGAAGGCGCACTGCTGGTCGCGGCCCAAAAAGCTGGACTCAACCGACAGGACCTGGAAAAAGAGCTGCCACGCATCGGTGAACTGCCCTTCAGCAGCGAACGTAAAGCCATGACGACCATTCATGATGTCAAAAGTGAAGATGCGCAGAAAATCTTTGGCACGGATAAATACATCTCGCTGACCAAAGGCGCGCCCGATCAATTGGTACAGTGGGCGACGCACGAAACTACCCCCGATGGCCCAATACTGCTCACAGAAGAACGTCGTGAAACCTGGTTGCAAGAAATCAATGAAATGGCACGCGAAGGTTTGCGTGTGTTGGGCATCGCTTACCGTCCTCTTGAGAACGTACCCGATAACATCACACCGGATATCGAGCGTAATCTTTATTTGCTGGGATTGGTCGGCATTCTCGATCCCGCCCGCCCGGAAGCCAGAGAAGCTGTCGCCACAGCACGTGAAGCTGGTATCCGATCCATCATGATCACAGGTGATCATGCGCTTACAGCCGAGACGATTGCTCGTGACTTGGGCATCATCTCCAGCGGTGAAAAAGCCATTACTGGCAATCAACTCGATACCCTCAGCGATGATGAGCTGAAGAAAACGCTGAAAACCACCTCAGTTTTTGCCCGCGTTTCGCCAGAGCATAAACTGCGTCTGGTACGTATCCTTCAGGACGAGAGCGAGATCGTGGCGATGACGGGCGATGGCGTCAACGATGCGCCCGCCCTCAAACAAGCGGATATTGGCGTGGCAATGGGTATCACCGGTACAGATGTCAGCAAGGGCGCTGCCGCAATGGTGCTCACTGATGACAATTTCGCATCGATCGTTAACGCGGTCGAAGAAGGCCGTGTCATCTACGATAACATCCGCAAGTTTATCAAGTACCTGCTCAGCTCGAACGTAGGCGAAATCCTCGTGATGTTTGTCGCGCTGATGATCGGCCTCAAAATCCCGCTGCTGGCTATCCAAATTTTGTGGATTAACCTGGTTACAGACGGGCTTCCGGCCATTGCGCTAGGTTTTGAACCCGCAGAAGATGGGGTCATGCGCCGCAAGCCCCGCCCACGGGATGAAAGCATTCTGGCGGGTGGAACAGGCCGCCACATCGTTTGGGTCGGCATCTTGATTGCCATACTGACGCTTGGAGGGTACATCTGGGGTTACAGCCACAACGGCATGGACCCGTTTAGCCGTTCGCTTGCGCTCGAATATTTCAGTGCAGAACAGTTGGATGAACTGGTCGGCGAAGAATTCGTGCCATCAGACTGGGCCGATCTTACGCCAGACGAGCGTGTTGAGAAATACTTGCAACGTGAAGAAGCGGATCTGCGTCAGGAAGAAGGCAGCATCGGTATTATCGCCGAGGCGGAGCGCATTCCCCGTACCATCGCTTTTACCGTGCTGGCAATGACACAGATGTTTGAAGTGATGGCAATCCATGCTGGCGAGCGTGCATCGTTCTTCCGGGTTTGGTTCAGCAGAAACCGGCTGCTCCTGATTGCCGTCATCTCCACAACCATCTTGCAACTGCTGGTGATTTACCTGCCGATCCTTCAGGCCACATTCGAGACATCGACATTAAACTTCACAGAATTAGCGATTTCAGTCCTGCTAGCAGGCATCGTGTTGATCGCCGTGGAGATTGAAAAGTGGATTTTTGGCAGTCGTGATGCGGTTGAGATGGTTGGGACTTGATCGTTTTACGAATGATCTTTACTTTCCGGCTCAGAGTGTAATCTGAGCCGGAATCAGTCCCCGCTCTTCCAGCCAGGTCAGAACTTTCCCGCCTGATTCTTCAACAGTTTCCAGATGCGTCTGTACATGAATATCGGGCTTATCTGGCGCTTCATACGGGTCGTTCACACCGGTAAAGTTCTCAATTTCCCCAGCAAACGCTTTCGCATACATCCCTTTGACATCCCGCTCGGCGCAAACATCCAGCGGCGCATCGACAAAGACTTCAATGTAATTGGTGACCTGCTCTCGCACATATTGTCTTGTCTTATGATACGGCGAAATAAAAGCCGCCAGCACGACCACATTATTGCGGCTCAACAGCTTGGCGACATACGCCACGCGCTCGATATTGGTGTCCCGATCATACTTTGAGAAGCCCAGGTCTTTAGTCAGGCTTTCGCGCACCATGTCCCCATCCAGCCGTTCAAGGCGGATTGCACGGGTACGCAATTCCTGCTCAATATATTTCGCCAGAGTCGTTTTGCCTGCCCCGGAAAGCCCCGTAAACCACAACACAAATCCTGCATGCTCAATCATATTATCCCCTTCCCTTTCCATCCTTCAGGCAAGCGAATGCCAAGTTTTTGTAGCAACG
Organism: Anaerolineae bacterium; assembly: GCA_019912985.1. GTDB lineage: Bacteria > Chloroflexota > Anaerolineae > Aggregatilineales > Phototrophicaceae > JAIOHN01. The sequence continues at coordinate 3,652 of JAIOHN010000982.1, forward strand.
TCGGCGCAATCGCCTGCAATTGATGTCCCTCGACATAGCCCTTACCGCGTTGAGCAGGGTCATAAAGGATAAACATCCCATATTGACCGTGGTTGGCATCATCTGGCCCGGTATCATTTTCCAACGTGTAATGCTGGCCGTGCCCAAGGCTGCCAACCGAGCGCCAGTGAAGATCGCCAAAATATACCAACAAGTCAGGTGCTACATTGTTGACTGCCTTATAAATCTCCTGCGGGCGATAAGCAATGGTTTGAAGTGCCTGCCCGTCTGGACCAGGAATTGACTGCAATGCCTCTGCCAGCTCTGTTCGGACACTTTCATAAGCCGCTGGCGGTATCATACCCTGCGCTTCACGGCTCTCGATATTCATAAAAATACGACCATAATAACCGCCGCTGGCCCAGGCTCGTGTCCGTGACCAATCCACATCCAGCTTTTCAAAAGCGGTGATTTTCCCAGTTTCTGGCACTGTATTCAGCGACAACCAGCCATTGCGCCAGAGCCATTCATTCACGCAAATGCCGCCATCCATGCGCTTGACACCATGGTCGCTGACAACCAACACGGTGACATCATCCAGTGTTTCCAGAATGTCGCCAATCTGTTCATCCAGCATCTTGTAGTAATCGCGGATGGCATTCTGATAGGGATTCCCAGGCTCATAAAGACGATGATTGGGATCGTGATAACGCCAGAAACCGTGATGAATGCGATCCGTGCCAATGTTGACATACATCGCAAAATCCCACGGCTTGGTTTGCAAACAGTGCTTGAGTAGCTTTAGCTGCACCTCGGTCATATCGTAAATGCGTTGCAACAAACATTGTTTGTCTTCGGTGCGAAAGTCTTTGACATCAAAATGATAATCCGGCGTCACCGAAAGGACTTCCTGTTTGAATACGGCGGGATAGGTAAACGCACTCTCGATACCGGGGGTTAGAAACGAACTGACCAGATGACCCTGAAGCGGCTTTACCGGGTAAGTTTGAGGCACACCGATGACAATCGAGTCCAGCCCGGCTTCGGTTGCATAATCCCACACTCGTTTTACTCGAATTGAGCGGCTGTCCGCAGTAATCATCTGACTATACGAATAATCCTGCCGATTTCGAAACCCATAAACGCCAAGTTCGCCGGGGTCATGACCGCTCAGCATGCTGGCCCAGGCTGGTACTGTGATGCAAGGGATAGAGGATTCCAGCTTCCCGTAGGTGCCCTGCCCGGCAAGGCCATTCAAGACCGGGAGATCACCATGAAACTGGTCAAAAACCAGTGAGGGGTCTGCACAATCCAGCCCCAACACCAGCACCCGTTTTTTCTTTTTGTGACGTAGAAACCAGGCCATCTAGAGAATACGCTGTCCAAAGAGGCTGGCGGTCAGTTCGACCGCAATACGGGCCGTCGAGTTGACGTTATCCAAAATCGGATTTACCTCAACCAGATCGAGCGACCGCACACGGCCATCGTCAGCCAGGATTTCCATTAACAAATGCGCCTCCCGGTAACTGAGGCCGCCAGGGACCGGCGTGCCGACGCCGGGTGCAACTGTGGGGTCCAGAGAGTCCGTATCAAAACTCAAGTGAATCGCGCTTACACCACTGAGCACGTTTAAGGTTTCCTGCATGACTGAGGCAATACCACGCTCATCCACGTCTCGCATGGTCATTACCTTGATCCCGCTTTGCCGCAGTGCCAAACGCTCCTCACGGTCGAGATCACGAACGCCGACATAAACAAGGCGATCCGGCGGCAAAAGGCGATCACCAACGCGCAGTGCATCCGGTCCCAAACCGGAGAGGATGCTGGCGACCATGCCGTGGATATTACCTGAGGGGGAGGTTTGGGGTGTATTGTAATCGCCGTGGGCATCAACCCAAATGACACCCACCGCTTCCGCCCAGGAGAGCGCCCCGGCTACACTGCCAAGCGACATACTGTGATCGCCACCCAGGAAAATAGCAGATTCGCCAGCCTGGATGCTGTCCCGCATGGCAGCGCAAGTGTCTTGGGCAACTTCGGCGACTGCCGTAAGGTGATGCGCGGGATAGCCTTCGAAGAATTCCTCGTCAGGGATGGTCTCGCTCACCGGCACATGCAAGTTACCAAAGTCATTGACTGTCCAACCGAGCGCTTGCAGCCGTGATTGCAGGCCCGCGTAGCGGATCGCGCTCGGCCCCATATCAACTCCGCGCCGATTCTGGCCCAAGTCCATCGGAACACCATAAATTCGGACAGCATTGGCCCCAATCATCACAACTAGTATTCGGTCGTTTCGATTCGAGCAATACGACGCGCGATAAACACCAGCAGAATGCTGAGCAGATAAAGCACCATCAACGGCCCCATCACCAGCATCATATTCACCGGGTCAATCGTTGGAGTAATTAGCGCGGCGGCAATAGAAGCAGCGATCACAGCGATGCGCCAGTTATGGATCAATGGTCCGACACTCACCACGCCGATCAAGCCAAGCACAAAGAACACGAGCGGGGTTTCAAAGGCCACACCCATCCAAAAAATGAGGGAGGTGACAAAACTCAAATAGAGGTCAGAAGTCCATTCCGGGCGAAACAGCGTGGGCTGAAAGCCCTCAAGGAAGCCTAAGGCTGGTCGCATGAGGACAAACCAGGAAAAAGCTACCCCGATCAGAAACAAGGCCGTAACCGCCGGGATTGATGACAGCACAATCCGCTTTTCTTTACGAGTCAGGCCCGGCAGGATAAACATCAGGAGTTGATAGGTAATGATGGGGATAGCGATAATCGCACCCAACAGGAGCGAAACGCGAAAATAGGCCACCACCGCTCCGGTTGGCCCCAGGCTAACGAGACGACAGTCCCGACTGTCAACCAATACCGTGGCATCTGCGTCAGGGTTTTCGGGGTTGGCTTCGACAATAATATTTTCTTCGACAGCCTCACAGTATGGGCGAGTCAAAAATTCAAGTGCAGGAGCGGCAAAAATAACGCCGATAATGGTTCCGATCACTAAAGCACCAGCGGCACGCACCAGCCGATAACGCAGCTCATCCAGGTGCTCAAAGAGCCCCATCCGCGCGCCGTTACCATCTTCGTCCTCAATTTGCTCTTCAGTGTCGATTTCCGGAGGTTCAGGGGGAAGTGTCGCCTCACGTGATCGCCCTGGCAGTCTTAACCTGGGCATGAACTATTCCTCCCCTTCATTCTTTTGCTCACTACCATTGGACCATGTGCCAAAATTGCCATCCTTGCCCTTTTCCTGGCCGGACCATGTGCCAAAGCTCGGTTTAGGGCTGTCATCGCTGCTTTGCGGGCGAAGTGTAGTCGACGCAGCAGAGGGACGTGGTGGCTTCGGCTTTTGGACCCGGCCATTACCACCAACAACCTTATTGGCCGTACTGGCAGTAACCGCAGTAGCGCTTTTGATCTGGTTGACTTCGCCCACAGCCTCGTCCATCGTCTCTTTCACCGGGCGTGTGATGTCATCCAGCGCTTTTGAGGCGTAGCGATTGACGTTCGCTCGTGTCGGTGGTTCTTTGGGGATTTTGACATCCAGGCCCGCGTCGTCAAATTCTTTCTGGATAACATCGACTGTTTCAGCCCACATCGCGCGGAATTTGGCTACGTATTGTCCCATAATGTATGCCCAATGGACCATTCGCTTGGGGCCAGCAAAAAGCAACATAATCAGCAAAATCGCCAGAAGCTCCCAGCCACCTACGCCCAGGATGTTCATTCCGATACCTCCCCGTCATCTACCAACTGTGTACGCAAATCCTCGATATCGAGGGCGATTTTCCCCAGCACACCATTGACAAAAGCTGGTGCAGAATCGGTACCAAAGAGGTTCGCCAGTCCCACAGCCTCATCAATGGCTGTTGCAACGGTTACCGTCTGAATGACGGCCATTTCGTATAAAGCCATCCGCATCACATTACGGTCGACAATCGCAATGCTTTCCAGCGGCCAATCGACAGCGTATTCTTGCAGCACCGCATCGAGCTGCGTGCGCATCCGCGTGATACCGGTTGCCAGCCGCGCCACGTAACGGGCCGTTCGACTATCCACTTCCTGCGACTGAATACGCGCGTCCATTACATCACCAAGATTATGGTTTGTGCAATCCATCTCGTAGAGCACTTGCAAGGCGATGCGGCGGGCGACACTGCGATCCGTTAGAGGTGGTTGGTGTTCAACAACTTCAACTTCAATTTCTTCATCATCAGGATTTAGTTCAGGAAGGTCAACCACAAACGATATCCAGTGTACACATAACGACTAATGCGATACGTAAGTTTACTTCAGTTTAGACAGTTTGCCCACGGTCAAAGGCACCCCCCATATTTTGGGTGATTGACGACATCTAGCGATTCATGCTAGAGTGACCAGGGTTTGAAAGCAGCGTTTATGACCTATCATGACCCGTAAAGATCTTAAAACAGATTTAAAGACAGGTCTTGACTTTTAATATCGATTTGTGTTACAGTGTTGTCTGATACGAATAACGAGACACTAGCAGTATCAAAACCTCAACGAAAGGAGGCGCAACGATGATACAAATTACAGCGATAACCTGCGGCACACTTTTGCCTGTCGGTATCGGTATGGGTGCTGAAGTTGCGTCTGCCTGCTAACAGCCGCTCTCACTAACGCAGTGAGGGCCGCGGGCGCGTAAAGCCCTGCGGCTTTTTCTTGCTTCACCACCAACACACAATCGCATAACGAATATACAAGGTGTGTTCGCACGCCTACCCTTTCGCAAAGTGTCAGTAAGAAGGGAAATGCGCCATGTCTCACCTGAACTGGTTGGAGTACGAGCAGTTTCAGCACCGGCATCAACGGCTTATGCGCCAGGCGGAGCTAAATCGAGCTTCAGCTCGGGCAAAGCTGAGGTTACCACGCTGGAAACATGAGGTCGGCCAGATCCTGATCAATCTGGGCAAGCAACTACAGCAGCACGAGAACACGTTACAGACAGGCACAGTATAGGGGGCCTACTACATGACCAATTTTTACACGGCTAGCATGGCCTACTACTTGAGCACAACCATGCTCGAGGAAAGGCGTGAGCAAGCAAAGAAAGCTGGTCTGGCAAGCATGACAGAAGCAGCAGTCCAAAGCTCAAATCCATTACGCAGGTTGGTTAACAGCCTGAAACCCTATCGAAAGCAGCAACCTGTTCGGAACAGCAACCAGCAGGTCACACTAGAAAAGGTGAAATCATAATGTACGACATGCACAATCAACTAGACTACCAGAAAGAACGCATGCGCGATTTTGAACGTGAGGCAGAAGCATACCGGAAGGCGAAACAGGCCCGGAAAGGTCTGAATAAGCCCAACCGTATGCCAAGTCTATCTCTGACCCGTGTCCTGAACTGGCTGAGCACGCCACGCAAATCCGCGCCACGTCGCGCGAAGCACGCCGCGCGCCCGGGCATTCAAGGCATGGAATTCTAAGAAGATGGCAACGTGTATCACTCTGGCAACGCCACATCGAGACCATTGCCGTCGAAAAGACAGAACCACACAACACAGGCAGACCTGTGAAAATAAGCTTCACGCGCTGACGAGCATAAGCAAGCAAACCCTCACTCAACAACTTACTCCGGTAATTGTGGTGGGGGTTTTTTTATGTAGAGTTCCAGCGCATCCGGCTGGTGAATCCGGTGAATCCATTCATTGAGCTGAGCACATAGCTCGGCGCTGAAGAGGAAAATGGACGCCAACAAATAAGTCCAGAACAGCAGAATAATTACCGTAGCAATACCGCCATAAACCACCTGATAATTCGCAAGATTGGTGAGATACCAGCGAAATCCCGTCTTGGCAAGCTCCCATCCAATTGCACCAAATACCGCCGCAGGCCAGACCGCATCCCAATAGACATAGCGTACCGGCACAAAACGGAACAACATGACAAAAATAACAATATTCAATCCAAGAGGCACAAAAAAGATCGCGACATCAATCCAGCCATTTTGTGTGCTGCGAAACAGCACCGCAATAAGCTGAAGCACCCCCGTCGTCAGAAACGAGGCTGTCACTAACACCACCAGAATGACGATCATCATCACGGCAATCAAGCGCTGCCGCCACATACTTCGCCCGGTAGGAACATGAAAAATAATGTCGAGTGATGATGTGACGTTAGAAAACACTCCCAGCCCAGCCCAGATCAAGCCAACCAGCGCGATCAGTGTAAAGGAAGTGTTCTGCTCCAAAGCTTGGCCCACATTGCTGATAAGCAGATCACGGGTGTCCGTATTCGGCAGGAAGAATGCCAGTCCCTGCGCGATTTGGGCCTGGGCGAATGCTGCACCTACGAGCCGGCTGATCGTAATCGCCAGCAGGAGCGTGAGCGGAAAAATAGAAAATACTGCATAGTAAGCCAGTGCCGCAGCCCGCCGTGATCCATAATTGCCAAAATTTCGAATCGCGCGCCAGATGTACAACGGCAAAAAGCGTGTTGCAGCATCACGCTCTGACCACCAGCCCTGGATTGGAGACAACAATTTCACATTGAACACACCTCAGTTGATCTCACAAAGAGGATAACATATCTTAAAACGAAAACCGTCTCAGACATGGCCCAACCGGCCAGAAATTAACTATTCCCTACTATCTAAATGTGCTAACCTAAGACTAGTTATCATACCCTGTATGGGAGCATTCGAATTATGCAAAGCATTGACGTACGTGAAATCCTCGAGCTGTTGGGACCGAACAGAGGACTGCCCCTCTTCTTCAATATATTGATCTACGTCGTCTTTTTCTTTACGCTGATTGGCCTATTCCTCCAATCTGATAAAGCGGTCCTGCCCACGATGGTACTCTCTGGCGGCTTACTCCTGTGCATACTGGCAAAACTGATCATCTTTGATGAACGCGAATTTGGAACATTTGTCATCAATGCCGGCATGTTCCTGGCTCCGACATTGGTGGTTGGGATGACACGAGCAGAGAAATCGCGCGGGCCATTAATATTGGCGGCGCTGGTGGGTGCAGTCTACTTCTTTGCATTCTGGTTTTTCTACCATTTCCAGAGGTAAAAGAACAGCATCCCCTAAACGGACAAAACGATGCGCCTGGTATACCTGACACTGGCATGGGCAGGAGGCATTCTGCTTGCCGCCAACAACAGCGGTGATGCACCTTATCTGCCGTTGGTGTGGCTGATATTACTGGGCGCAGCCATTCTTAGCTTGTGGTTGGTAAGAGACCAACCGAGTCACCGCTGGCTGGCGCTTCTACTTATCCTGCTTGTTGCCGGTGGTCTGCGGCTGAGCCTGCACCTTACCAGAGCCGATGTCGCCCGCTACAACCAGACCGGCGGACTTACCCTGGAAGGCATCATCACCAGCGAGCCCAACATCCGTGAAGACCGCACCCAACTGCGTGTCGAAGCTCAAACGATCACTCAGAGTGGGCAAACAGTGGCGACCTCCGGTCAGGTACTGGTTGAAGCACCTCGCTTTTATGCTGTCCAGTATGGCGACCGTATCGCAGCAACCGGTATTCTCAACACACCAGCAGAATACGACACGTTTTCATATGCCGATTTCCTGGCACGCAGCGGCGTTTTCAGCATCATGCGTTTTGCAGTAATTGAAGTGCAAGCCACAGATCAGGCTTCCCCCCTCTACAGCACACTGCTCAAGATCAAAAACAGCGCCCATGAAGCCATTAACCGTTACCTTCCAGAACCACAAGCCGGATTGCTGAGTGGAATTCTTCTGGGCAACGAGAGCAACATCTCACCGGAGACACGTGAGGACTTCAACACCGTTGGCGCAGCCCACGTCATTGCCATCAGCGGCTTCAACATGGTAATCCTCAGCGGCACGATCATGCGCCTGCTCAACCGGCTGCGCCTCCGCCAACCGGTCGCTGTCACAATCGGCATTGTCACGATTCTGATCTACACCCTCCTGGTAGGCGCAAATGCGGCGGTGGTCCGGGCAGCGATCATGAGCAGCGTCCTTTTGATCGGTCAGGCACTGAAGCGAAAAACATACGTTCCGGCGTCGTTGGCATTCACCGCGCTCATTCTCTCGTTCATGAACCCCACAGTGCTTTGGGACATCAGCTTCCAACTCAGTTTTTTTGCGACATTGGGATTAGCACTCTATGTTGATCCGCTTGCGCGGCTGTTCAATCGCATTCTGAACCACATCGCTCCCCAAAAGTTGGTGCAATCCATCAGCGCGTTTTTGTCCGAGCCGCTCATTGTGACCTTAGCAGCGCAAATCACAGCGCTACCATTGATCATTCTCTACTTCGGTCAATTTTCGCCAATTTTCCTACCGGTCAACCTGCTTATTATCCCGATACAGGCAGTTTTGCTCATCCTGGGTTTGGCAGCGACATTGGTCAGTTTTGTAATTCCGATTCTTGCGCAGCTCCTGTTCTGGATGGATTACTTGCTTTTGAGCTGGACGATTGGCGTGGTACGTTGGTTTGCCCAACTACCCTACGCCTTACTGGAAATTCGTATCGACCCGCGCCTGATCGCGCTTTACTTTGTTGTTTTACTGGGGATTGCCATGATCCAAGCCACGCAACCGCCCCGTTTCTTGCGTTTCATTCGCCAGCGAGCAGTCCTGACCGCGACATTTTTTGCAGGAATACTGATCGCCTCGTTGAGTGCAATCATCTTTCTCAGCCGTCCGGATAATCTGCTCCACCTTTGGCTGCTGGATGTCGGGCATAACAATGCGATATTGGTACAAACACCTGGCGGCGCGCAGTTCCTGGTGGATGGCGGACGCTTTCCCTCGCGGTTGCTCACCTCCATTGGAGACCGCCTGCCCTTTTATGATCGTGAGTTGGAGATGGTCGCCCTCACCCAACCGGACACATTCGATTTCAGCGCCCTGCCTGCGGTATTAGAGCGTTACGATGCGGGCATCATCCTCACCAATGGGCAGCCCAATATGAGTGAGGCTTACACCGAGTTGCAAACTTCTATAGCGCGCTTCCCTGGTGTCAATGTAACAGCAGGTTACAGGGTTGAGACCAGCGATCATATGATTGTCGAAGTTCTGCACCCGCAGCAGCAGCCCACTTTAAATGATCCCTTCGATAATCAGACTGTCGTTCTGCGCATCTCGTATGGCGAAGTTTCTTTCCTGTTGACATCAGATCTGAGCATTGAAGGACAGCAGGCAGTACTTGAAAGTGGAAATTGGCCGCTGGCAACCGTCTTACAACTGCCGCAGCATGGCAGAGCACAATCACTAAGTGGGGCTTTTCTGGAAGCCGTTCAACCACAGGTTGCCATCGTACAGGCAGACCCTGCCAATCAACGCGGCGATCCTGACCCAGACACGTTAGCACTGCTAGGCGATACGCCGATATACCGAACTGATGAGATAGGAACCATCCACTTATATACTGATGGCACTAAGCTGTGGGTTGAGAATTAAAAAAGGGTATCCAGGATACCCTTTGTGTCATCAAGTAATAAGTTCGCAGTCTAGCCGCTGACTTTGCCGCTGCTGCCGGGAACATCCACATCCACTGTCTCACGCGGAGCATACTGCGTTTGCGGTTGTGATGGCGCATAGGGCTGCGACTTCTGCTGAGGCTGTGCTGGGGAAGGCATTGCAGGCGAGGACTGCGGTGCCTGAGATCCCGGCGCGCTTGGCTGGTTGACTTCACGAATACCATTGCGAACAATCGCCAGGGTTTTCACCAGGTGCTGTTCCAGCTTGGACAGTTCTTCCAGGACATACTTATCGGCCTCAGCAACAATGCCTTCAGCTTCCTGTCGCGCTTGCTCAATGATGTTGGCGGCGCGATTGTTGGCGGCCTGGACAGTCGGCTCCTGATCAAGCAGCTGCTGGCTTTTTTGCCGGGAAATCTGGATCACCCGCGCGGCCTCTTCATTGGCCTCAGCCAGCACGCGATCTCGAGTCGCCAGAATCCGAGAGGCTTTTTCAATCTCCTCCGGGACTGAGATGCGCATCTGATCAATGATTTCGAGGGCGCGCTCCTCATCAATCATGGTGAATTTGCTGAAAGGCATATGCCGCCCTTCATCGATCAGATCTTCCAGACGATCAACCAGATGCTGAATGTCCATATCCACTTTCTCCCCTGAACCTAGTCCCGGATGCTCATCGTGTATCCCGGGCTGTTGTGATTAGCGTGTAGCTCAGCAAAACGCTTGGTCAGCGCATCCGATACAAAAGGTGGCACCATGCTGCTAACATCACCACCAAGTTCCGCAATCTCGCGGATGGTACTCGAGCTAATATGCAGATTGCGCTCATCGGTCATTATGGCGACCGTTTCCAACCATGGAGCTAATTTCTTGTTGGCAATCCCCATTTTGAATTCTAGCTCAAAATCAGAAAAAACGCGCAACCCGCGTATCAGCGCCATTGCACCGACTTGTTCTGCATAGTTTACAACCAAACCAGAGAACTTCGCTACCATGACATTAGTATGTTGCATAAATGCTTCCTGAACCAGTTCGACCCGCTCATCCACATCGAACAGCAGCTTCTTCTTTGGCATATCATAAACGGCGACGATCACCCGATCAAAGATCTTGGCGGCGCGCAAGGTAATATCAATATGCCCATTATGAATCGGGTCAAATGAGCCAGGGTAAACTGCAATACGAGTCATGGTTTGCTCCAGATTCGTCGTTCACAACCACTATACACAAGATGCGACAAAAAGCGCAAACGCTACGATATTAATCATATACGGCTGGCTTGCGCTAGCTCACATCACTCCGCTCATCCTGCATAATCTGGACGCGCTGAGCAAGCAGGTTGTGTTGTGGCTGTTGTAGATAAGGATCTTCTTCATAGATCGTGCGGGCTTCGCGCTGCGCCAGAGCAACTAGGTCGGGCGTAACGAACTCCGCCAAGCGGGATAGCCATGCACCACTCTGCCGCGTGCCAAGCAGGTCACCAGGCCCGCGCAGCTTCCAGTCAATCTCGGCCAACTTGAAGCCATCAAGGTTGGTTTCCATCGCGTGCAGCCGTTCCTGCGCTTCAGCACTGTTGTTATCCGGAATCAGCAGGCAGTAAGAGGCATGCTGTCCGCGGCCAACACGTCCACGGAACTGGTGAAGCTGAGCCAGGCCGAAACGATTCGCCCCTTCGATGACAATTACACTGGCATTCGGCACGTCAACGCCCACTTCAGCGACTGAAGTCGTTACCAGGACATCAAATTCATGGTTGCCAAAAGCCGCCATAATGTCATCTTTTTCAGCAGCCTTCATCCGCCCGTGCAGCAGGCCGACTTTAAACTGATAGAAGATTTGGGAAAGCTCCTCAAAAGCCTCTGTCGCCGAACGCGCATCAATCTTCTCTGACTGCTCGACCAGGGGATGCACAATAAACGCCTGCCGCCCCTCCTCCAACTGCGATTCAACAAAGCTGAAAATGCGTTCACGCGCGACAGGCTCTACCACCCGCGTCTGAATCGGGATACGACCGGGTGGCATTTCATCAATCACTGAAAGATCGAGGTCGGCGTAAAGGGTCAAGGCCAGTGTACGTGGAATCGGCGTTGCGGTCATCACCAGTAGGTGCGGATTTCGCCCTTTGCCACGCAGTGCACCACGTTGTTCAACACCGAAGCGATGCTGCTCGTCAATAATCGCCAATCCCAGATCATTAAACTCAGCCCGTTCCTGAATCAGGGCATGGGTGCCGATCACCACATCAATCGAACCATCGGCCATCCCCGCGTAAACGACCTCGCGCTCCGCCGCAGACAACGCGCCAGTAAGCAGCGCCACTCTTGCCTGTTTCTCGCCCGGCATACGGGACAGCATATCACTGACATTGCGATAGTGCTGCTCGGCGAGAATGCTGGTAGGGGCCATCAGCGCAGCCTGTTTGCCATTGGCGATGGCAATTGAGATCACTGTCGTCGCAACAGCTGTTTTACCAGAACCGACATCACCCTGAAGCAGGCGATTCATCGGCACCGTTTTGGTCATATCGCGGCGCGCATCTTCAATCGATCGGCGCTGCGCCCCAGTCAATTCATAGGGAAAGACCGCGCTGAGAAAGTCATCAATGAAATTATCAGGAACTTCCTGAGCGTCAGCAGGAACCGCCTGCCAATCTCGCCGATTCTCCAAAATTGCCAGTTGCAGCAGCAGCAGTTCGTCGAATACCAACCGCCTGCGAGCATGATCGAGATGATCCCAACCTTCGGGAAAATGAATATTCTTCAGCGCCCAACCCAAATCGGCCAATTCCGCCCGATCGATCGTCGGCTCTGGGATGTAATCCGGCAGGCGACCTGCCCAATAC
>JAIOHN010000983.1 GCA_019912985.1 Anaerolineae bacterium
GGGTTTTGACTGCTGCCTGCTGCCAGAATTCGGCGTCTTCCAGTTCGCCATCATGCGCATCAAGCGTGCCGGTGAACACATAGGTCATAAACAGGATGCGCACAGCGGCGGTACTGCTGCGTGCATAAAGCTCGACCAGCCCCTTCGACATCGCCTTGAGATAAGTGTCGTTACTGGGCATCTGCCGGGCAAAATTTTCGCGCGTTTCATTCTCGCTGACGGTAAACATCCGCTCCACGCTGACCAGTGCCGCTTTGGAGTTATCCGGCACGTTGACCCCGTTGCGCTCGATCCAGGTGCGCGTGATTTCCGACAACTTGTGCAGGCGGTTGGCGGCAAAGCGTTGAGAATCACTTTGCGAGATTTCGACGGCACGCTGTCCCAACTGCTCGGCATCACCCAGGCGGCCCCGGTCGAAGGCTTCCCAACCATCCGCCAGCGCACGGCCCAGGCCACCGTAAAGCGCGTGACGCTCGACATAACGCGCATTGGTAATCACCGAGCGCAGTTGATTGAACCAGCCTGCCAGCGTCGGGCTGATCGTGCCGACTGCCTCGGTCGCCTGCGTCAGTGCATTAATCGCCCCCGCGCGATTGCCCTGCGTGACGGCTCCGTCATAACTTTCCCAGGCGCGCTCAGCGATGCGCAGTCCATCGACCATGCCAATCAGCATTTCGTCAAACAGCCGCTCGACAAACGGCTGCAAATCCTCCTGCGAAGCCCGCAGCCAGCCAATCAGGTCGGAGCCATCGGCTGCCGGGACATAAGTCTGATAGGTGCCGAGCAGTTCATAAAGCCCATCCAGCAGCCGCGCCACCATATCCCAGGCGGGATTATTGGGGTCGATCATGCGGCTGTTATCCAGCGCCTCCTGTGCATCACGCGGGCTTGAAGTCGCCTGCTTGCCGATGACATGCATGTTATCCGCCAGCGCCATCGCTGCATTCAGCGCTCGTTCCAGCGAGGAAAATGGCAGGCGGCGGTTCGGCAGATTGCGCCCGGTATTAACCGCACCCATCAGCGTGTTCAGCGCGGTCAGGCCATCGACAATCGCGCGGTAAGTATCCCGCAGTTCGCCCATGCTCACGTTATTCGAGCTGGGCATGGCTTTCAGCCGCGCGTTGATCTCCGTCAGCAGCGAGTGCGGCTCGTTGGTGGGAACCCCCTCGGCCTCCAATTGCATCATCGCCCGGTCCAGCCGGTAAAGATTGGGGCGCAGCACCAGCGCTTCCGGCACGTGCGACGAAATGCGCTCGGCCAGCAGCCACATCAGGGCTTGTTCCTGGGTCTCATCGCCACCAGCCAGAACCAGGCTGTGCGCGGCCCGCTCCGGGTGATGCTCAAAAATCAGGATGATGCTGTCCACCACGACCGGCGGCAGCGGGCTGATGTTGGTTTCCATCAGGGTAATGGCGAAATCGTGGAGCAAATTCACCAGCATGGCGGTGGTGCCGCGCGCTTTGGGCCGCAGTTCATCCAGCAGCGCCGCCCCACGCATCCAATTGCCGCTTTCCATGTAAATACGCGCCGCGTCAATATCCCCGGCAATCTCCAGGTCTTGCAGCCGGTTGCGAATTTCCTGCTCCAGTTCACCGGCAGGCTGATAACCGGGGTCCATCGCTGTCGCCGGGGCCAGCGCCCCCAGCAGCCCGGTCAGCTCGTCTCGGCTGCGTTCGCGCCGCAGGCGTTCGCTCACCCGGCCCAAAATCATGTCCCGCTCGCGCATGATCGGCGCGCGATAATCACTCAGGTCGCGGCGCAGCTCAGCAATAGAGCCGTAGCGTATGCGCAGATTAGGATGCACCGCCCGGCTGACAATCGACTGCAACCGGGTATGGACACGTTCGCTGTCCTGGCCGAAATCGACTTTAAAGTCGTCAGGGGCATCACGCGGCACTTCAATACGGCGACCGCCTGTGAGGATAAAATAGAGCAGTTCGCCCACCTGGCCGATGTCACTCTGGCGGCTGACACCCTGCGGCGTGATTTCATCACCTTCCAGAAAGACCGCGTTGCCCCAGTCAATCACCTTGAGGCGGTAATTTTCGCGGTCCCAGAACAGATGCTTGGCATCCACATCGTTATAAACAATGTCATTCTGGTGCGCTGTTTGCAGGAGATCAAGCAGGCGGTCGATGATGACCAGCATCTCTAATTCGGGCAGACGCTCCCCACGCGCGGCCAGTTCTATCACCAGATCGGCGATAATATGGCCCTGTCCACGCTCAACCACGATATACTGGTGTGGCATCCCGCCCACCACAAACTGCCCTGTGTTGAGTAATTCGGTCAGGACCGGGTGTCCAGCCAGACGCATCAGCGCTTTACGTTCGTTGAGAATGCTGACTTCCTGCCCGGCGCGGATAGGTGGCGCATCATTGGGTGCGGGGCGTTTAATGACGACCGGGCGATCATTGGCCTGGGTATCGACAGCACGCAGTGTTTCACCAGAACGACCACGCGGGTAGATATAGTCATAGCGGTAGCGGTTGTCGAAAAGGCTGTCGGCCATCTGGATGGTCTCCCGTCATTCGCCCGGACATCAGAAGCCGGGTTATCCTATTGTACGCACTGTTCTTAAGGCTGCAAGGTTGTTGACGCACGTCCTCTTAATGCGTAATATCATAACAGAAATCAAAAAAAGGTTTGCATCATGAGCGGTAACAATATTGAACAATCTTACCGTTATTTGGATACCGAAGAAGACCGCGAAGGATTGCTGAAAGACATCCGTCAGGTTCGCAAAGCGGTGGTCGAAATACGTGAGATTGTCCCCGAAGATCAATGGTATACACCGCGCTATCATAACTGGTCGCTGGCCGCCATGCTGGGGCATTTACAGTTGATGGATACGCTGTCGATGTGGCAGATCCAGTCTGCGCTGCTGGGGCTGCGTGCCCCTGTTAGCAACGCGACCTGGAACGGGTTTAACAATGCGATGGCCCAGGTATTTAAGAATCGAGTGGTCGAGACCACAGTGCGCGGCATTCAAAACAAGGAAAAAACGATTGAAAAATTTATTTTGAACATGCCGGTAGAGCGTTTTACCGTCCAGGTTTATCATCCCCCATTAGGCAAGTATCTGACGGTCGAGCAGGCGATTCAGGCGTTATTCCTCTATCACTGGGAAGAACACCTGCGCACCATGCGCCTGGCCGAAGGATTGTACTACGAGCCGCCGACCGACACGATGATTTAGCGCATGCGCGTGATTTTGCAGCGAGTCAGCCGGGGCAGCGTCAGTGTCGACGGGCAGATCACCGGGCAGATTGATACCGGCTTCGTCGCGCTGGTTGGCGTGACGCATCGTGACACCCAGGCAGAAGCCGAACTACTGGCCCAGAAAACCGCCAACCTGCGGGTTTTTGAAGATGCGGAAGGCAAGATGAATCTATCGGCGCTGGATGTGGGCGGCGGTGTGTTGGTCGTCTCGCAGTTCACACTCTATGCCGATTCTAAAAAGGGCCGCCGTCCCAGCTTTGTGAATGCCGCCCGCCCGGAGCAGGCCGAACCGCTGGTGCAGCATTATGCCGATCAACTGCGCGCACAGGGCATCGAACCAGTGGCACACGGTGTCTTTGGCGCGATGATGCAGGTGGAAATCCACAACCACGGCCCGGTCACGATCATTCTGGATAGCGATGCGCTGTGAAGTCTAATAGAAGGATTAATCAGGAAGTTGTAACTTTAAAGATGCAACTACAGGATAATGATCGGACCCTAGCTGAGGCCCCGTGGTGGCTCTGACC
Source organism: Anaerolineae bacterium (assembly GCA_019912985.1). GTDB lineage: Bacteria > Chloroflexota > Anaerolineae > Aggregatilineales > Phototrophicaceae > JAIOHN01. The sequence continues at coordinate 3,750 of JAIOHN010000983.1, forward strand.
GCACGAAATTCGTCACTGTGCCAAATGTAATCAATCCTTAGGAGGGGAGGAACAAAAGCAGGAAACCCAGCTATCTCGTTGTAGGGCCAAGTTGCTCCAATACCAAAACCGGCCTCACGAAAAGCGTCATCTAACTGCGCTGCAACCTCTCCATATTTGACAGTATTGTCACTCATGTTGAAGTCACCAGCAACAACAAATGGATTCCTCTCTGTCTCTAGGATGGTGAGCAGTTGATCAATTTGCCGGTTTCTGTTGGTGTCATCGTACTTCAGCAACATATTCAAGTAGGGTTGATTGATTGGCAAAGTAAACCGAGGTGTGTCACGTAAAGGCATGAGGATATGAATGTTGTAGATTGCTACCCTTTGTTTGTTCCATTCTATCTCAATGCGATCCTGAACAGCAATTCCATCACGCAATTCATACTGCTCATAAGAGGTAATTGGGTAACGCGATAAACTCATGTCTCCCCACATCCGCGATTGGCTGATTTGATAGGGGTAGAGGTTATCGAGTTCAGGAATTCCTTCCCCTGCCCAGATTGGCGGGATTTCTTGCAGTAGAACGACATCTGCATTTACATCGCGTAACCAGGTGATCACATTCTCAACCTCCTGATTATCGCCCCACACATTGAATGTGATTACACTAAGTAAGGCTTCGGCTGCATCTGAAGTGAATAAAGTATTGCTGTGAATAAACCGAGGCGTAAGCCAAATCGCAGCAATAACTAACAGCATAAAATATAGGCGCGACAAACGCTTAAGATGCAACCATAAGGCCAGGGGCAAAGAGATGAAAAGTGGAAGAAAGTAATATGGCGCAAAGTTGTTTAACCATGCCAGCCACCAAATGTTATCTCCAATAAGGACTCTCAGTACTACATAACTTGCCAAAGCGAGGCCGTAGAAACTCAACATAATGGTCAAAACAGCACGAACCAGTCGAAGTACCGTTTTAAGACTGAATCGAAACATAAACACCATTCCCAGCTACGCTTTGTGCAGCAACTAAGGCTCCAATATCTCAACAGGGCCGGTCACGATCATTCTGGATAGCGATGCGCTGTAGGCCGCTGTCACATTAAAAAGGTCACCACATACACTTTATAAAGCATTGGACTCATGACTTCAATGGCGATATATTGTGATACTCCACCTAAGTTACTGGACCCCTCGCCATATAAGTAAGTCCGCTCATCCACAAAATGCCAATCAACATCGCTGCCAAGCAAGCTGGTAAATGTTCCTAGTTGTGATCCGGTGACACTTTCCAATTCGGAAACATAAGTTGAAGCGAGGAAGGGATCCAAATCTGTAGCGACCATCGTAAAACTAACAAACACAAAGCAATCCTGGAAAGCAACGGAATGGGCAAATAGATTCTCGGTACTTGAAGGTAGTGAAAGATGTGCACCTGTCTCGATGGCCGCAGGATCATCAGGCCCGCCCCACCAGCTGAGACATCCGCCATCGTAGGAAACCCATTCCCCTACCCCTTTTACTGCCTCGGCAAAAATGTAGAGGGCCACAGCAGACATCATTCCCAGAATCGCTATCGTGATACCAAGTAGGATCAGGATATTACGCAGACTTTTGCGTTTTCGTTTCAATGGCGAATCTTGATTAATCATCGATCATCAATCGCAAACTTCAATAACAAATTTGACTTTCAAGCAGTGTATCACAAGCAAAATCGGTTCATGAGCATTATTTCAATTTCAGCACCCGTTCAATTGATCCATCGTAGTCTCTCGCGGATTACTGTGGCAGCACCATATACAACCAAATCAGTTCAGAGGATCGCTCTCGCAAAGCGTGATCCCCTGTGTATAATCCAGATGGTTGCAGGGGCGACGTGGGCAGGTCGCCCTATCCGCGCATATTGAAAGAGCAGGGTGTGTTACACAGCATTCAAAAATGGATTTTTTGCGGGCTGCTGCTGGCGTTGGCAGCCTGTCAGGGACAGGCGACGCCGCAGACATTTCGGGTCACCGTTGCGCCAACCGAGATTCTCAACGCGGCCCCGGTATACACGGAAACGCCGACTTTTACGCCCACATTGACGACGACGCCAACACCATCGCTGACACCCACCCCCACGCTGACGCTGACCACCACGCCCAGCCTGACACCCACCCTGACACTTACCATGACGCCGAGCCTCACGCCGACGCTGACACCCTCGCTGACACCGACCCAGCCGCTGTTCACACTCACGCCACCGGCCAGCGCAGACGCGCCCGCTGCTTATTTC
>JAIOHN010000984.1 GCA_019912985.1 Anaerolineae bacterium
CTTGTGGTTCGGCAAGACCGACGATCTGTGGAGCTTTGGCAAGCCATCCGGATGGGGCGGTGTCTGGTGGGAGGATGAGGTGAAGGCCGGTGAAGCCTCCGACCCTTACCTCATGACCGGCTTCGACAAGAAGGTCCTCCACCTTACCCATGAGGCGGATGATGCGGTTGCGTTTCGCATCGAAGTCGACTTCCTCGGCAACGGCTCCTGGAAAACCTACGGGCAGCTCACCGTCCCGCGTGGAGGCTATTTGCATCACGAATTTCCGTCGGCCTTTAGTGTCCATTGGGTGCGGCTGGTGCCACAGGCCAACTGCCGCGCGACGGCTTATTTGACGTATACTTAGGCTATATATTCCGGCAATCCATTTCAATGAGGCTGATAGGATGACCGCACTACCCTACACACCGCTGACCGCTGAACAGCGCAAACAATTTGATGAAGAAGGTTATTTAATTGTCCGTAATGCTTTAGATTCCGATACGATTGAGCGATTGATTGAAGTTGGTGACCGTCTGATTGCCAGTGACCAGCGTGAAAACCGGCAGCAGGAAGTGCCAGGGCTGTATGATGGGTTCCGTAATGTGCTGTCGATGGATGATGTGTTTCTGCCACTGATGACACACCCGGTCACACTGCCACTGGTGATTCAACTGCTGGGTGCGAACTTGCAGATCTCCACCAGTCACCTGATCTACCGCTGGGTAGACCCGGAAGGCACACCTGTCAGCCGCCGCCTCCCTGGCTGGCACCGCGATAATGGCCGCACCCGGCTGGATCTGGGCGAAGCCAATTACCCGCGTATGGGGCTGAAATGCGCCTTTTATCTCACCGATCTCAGCGAGCCAAATTCCGGTGCAACTCTGCTGGCTCCTGGCAGCCATCTGCTCAAGGAACGTATTGAGATCAAAGATGGCAAAGCCGACCCGGATAACGCCATCGAGCCGCTGCTGAACCCCGGCGACTGCGTGATTTTTGAATATCGCACCTGGCACGCGGGCGGCGTCAACCTGCGCCACACACGCAAAGCCGTGATGGTGGGTTATGGCTATCGCTGGCTGAAGCCGATGGATTATCTCCAACAGCCACCGCAGGTGCTGGAGCAGATGGACCCATTGCAGCGCTTCCTGGTGGGTGAACGCGCTGATGACGGAGTCGAGTTTATGCCCAACGGCAGCACCAATCCACTAATGGAGTGGTGCGAGGCGAACGGGGTCGTTGCAGACCGGTTGGGCGTCTAACGTGATTTCGTCTGTTTTCGTGTGAATCAACAGGGGCGACCATGATAGTCGCCCCTGTGTTCTCTCTATGATTATGTGTTTCAGGCAGAGCCTACTGGCTCATTGCCGAACCAAGCATCATCTGATAGGGGAAGAGTGAAGCACCTTCCGGCGCAGTGACCGGCGCAGTGGCGTTCACATCAGTCGTATTGACGGTAAAGTCGATATTGATGATGGGTGTGGCACCGCTGGTATCTTCCGACAGCTCAGCGACACTGCTCATATCAATGTTGATCGCGCCGCTGGTGCTGAGCACAAAACCGGTGGACGGATCAATCGCCTGACGAACCACCACGCTTGAGTTATCGAACATGCCATTCATCATGGTCAGCATCTGGCTAAAGTCGGCGTCGGTCATGCTCTGACCCTGGCTCTCCATCTGCTGGCGCATCATATCCACAAACTCGGGGTCCTGCATCAACGCGGCCAGATTGACAGTCGTCTCAAAAACGGCTGCACCCGCTTCGTCATCCAGACGCTGGATTGAGACGAAATTCGCCAGCCGTGCGGGATCGCTGAATTCTTCGCTGCCCATCGCAAAACCGGAGGAGAAGCCCTCGGAGAATGCGCCACTCATGGACTCGTCACTGAACAGTTCCGGCTGTTGCTCCAGCAGATAGTTGATCATGCCAGAAAAGTCCAGACCACCCCAACCCGTGAAGGAAGGATCATTAATCACAGGCTGAAGCGCATCAAAGTCGATGTAGCCCACACCATCCACAAGGCGCAGGTTGAGGTCAATGCTGCTCGGCACGTCTTCAGCCAGTTCCGGCGGAATCGTGATGTTGAGGCTTAGTTGGCCGTTAAAGCCCTGAAGCGCGGTGGCTAGTGTGCTGAGTATAGTGGTGATTTCAGCATCTTCACTCACATCGGTCAAAGGATTGAAGGCTGAACCATTGGCGAACGACCCACTGCCGGTAATGGCGATAGTGGATGGATCGGGGATATCGGGAACACCAGATATACTGAGGTTGAACTCAAAGGTCGTTGAAGCCGAGTCAATCGCTGCCATCGCGGCTTCGGATTGTTCCAGAATCGCGCAATCCTCTGGTGCGAGGTCGCCACAGAAAACCGGCGTATCCTGAGCGGCAACCACTGTTGCCAGCAGTAAAGTCATCATCATAAGCATAACTATAGTGATGAGGCGTTTCATGTATTCTCCTTGTATTTCATTAGAAAGATTGAGTTGCAATCGTTATTACAGTATACGTGATTTTTCCTTAAGACGTTTCGAATTTAAAAATTTTGAAACATTTTTTCACTCAGGACTTAACTGCGGCTTAGCATTGGCCCATTTGGTATAATGCATTTGTTCGATAAAGCGAGGTTTACATGGAACTGACGTTTTTGGGTGGTGCTGATGAGGTAGGTGCCAGCAGCACCTTGATTCGGATGGGTGGCAAGACCATTCTGGTGGATGCGGGCATTCGTATCTCCCCGCGCACCAGCCGTGGCATTCAGAATGACCAGCTCCCCGATCTGCATCCGATCTCTTTGGCAGGCGGGCCGGATTATATCCTGGTGACCCATGCCCACACCGACCACACGGGCGCGCTGGCGCTGGTGGTGGAGCAGTATCCCAATGTCCCCGTGTTGGCGACCCGCCCCACCGTAGACCTGACACGCATCCTTCAGGCCGACGCCCAGCGCATTATGCAGAGCAAGCAGGAAGCCGAGGGCGAGCTGCCAATTTTTGACGAGATCGCCTCCGAACGGCTGATGAATGCCTTCCAGCATGTCGATTATCGCCAGCCGGTTCACCTGGGCGAGGGCTTGCAGGTGACCTACCACCCTTCCGGCCACATCGCCGGGGCGGCGACCCTGGTGCTGGAAGGTGAAGAAGGCACACTGGTGATGTCCGGCGACGTCTCGATGGGCGCGAATCGGGCTGTGATCAGCGCCGATATGCCGCGTATTAAAGCCGATGCGTTGGTGCTGGAAAGCACGTATGGCGGTAAACTCCACGCGCTGCGCGCTGCCGAAGAACGCCGGATGATCGAGACGGTTAAGGCGGTGACCGATCGCGGCGGTAAGGTGCTGATTCCGGCCTTTGCGCTGGGACGCGCCCAGGAAGTGCTGCAAATTATCCTGGCGTTCCGTGATGAGCTGGATGTGCCGGTCTATGCCGATGGCATGGTGCGGTCCGTCTGCAATGCTTATTTCGGCTTTCAGGAATGGCTGCCGCCGAATACGGTGAGGGCTGCCGGGGATGACCATCTCTTTTTCCGCGACAAGGTTAAAGCGGTTGCCAATGGCGCGATGCGTGACCAGATCGTCCACAGCCTGGAACCCGCGATTGTGGTTGCCAGCAGCGGGATGCTCACTGGTGGTGCATCGGTCACCTATGCCAAAGCCTGGGCTGGCGATGAGCGCAACGCCATCTTCCTTACGGGCTATCAGGACGAGGAGGCACCGGGCCGCTTCCTGCAAACGATGATGCGCAAGCGGCAGGCAGGCGAGGAATTTACACTCAAAATTGATGATTCAGCTGTGGGTGTCCGCTGTGAAGTGGGGACTTATTCGCTCTCGGCTCACGCCGATGAAAACGAGTTGGTGCAATATGCCAGCGCTTTTGATGTCGAGGAGATTATGTTGGTCCATGGTGATCCCGGCGCGCGTCACAGCCTGGCGACTGCCCTACGCCAGCGGGTGCGCCGGGTGCAGACACCGCGCATCGGCCAGACCATTAGCTTTAGCTTTGCGAAGCGTCCCTGGGCATTGGGCCGCATCAAGACAGGCGAGGAATCGCGCCCGCTGGTGGCTTCCGAGTTGTGGGAAGCGCTCAAGGGGCAGGCCGGGAGTTTCTTCAGCGCACGTGAACTGGCGCAGATGTGGTGGGGAGATGCTGACCGCGCCGCAGAAGTCACCACTGCACTTGAGGATGGCGTTTATTTCGCCCCGGATTGGCGCAAAAAAGACACGTTCCAGGTTCATTCTGCCGAGCAGGTCACCCGTAAGCAGCGCCAGCGGGCGATCATGCTGGCGAACCCCGATATTGTCGGCAAGCTGATCGTGCTGCGCGATGTCCACAATCGCCCGCGCGTGGGGGTGGTCACAGGTGCATCGCAAGATGCCTTCGAGGCCAACGTCTACAGCGCCAAAGGTCGTCATTACCCGGCGGATGCCCTGCTGTGGGTGATTGGCCCATGGGAGAAAGCTGACGAGGACAAGGGGATGCTGGCGAATGTGGGCGAGATGATCAAAGCCGCACGAGCCTTGCAGGATACCCTGCTGCCCTATGAACAGCGCCAGCAGTTGGCGGATGCAGACCAGCCGGTCGATCCAGCAACATTGCTGCCTGAAACACTGCCAGAGGATATATCCCCGCAGCAGGCGTTGTTGACGGTTGTCCTGGCATTGGCTGGCGATGGGGCCACATTGGAGCAAGGGGGGCTGCTGCCGCGCCGTGCCATGAAGGAAGGCCCGGTAGAGCAGAATCAGGCGCGGGAACTGGCGTATGCGGCTTTTCCGCCGGAAGCGCGACTGCGTAAGGTGGGCATGGAAGTACATCGCAAGCGGCTGACCCTGTCGTTCGATTTCCCAGACCGCGCAGCGGATCTCTATGATGAGCAGATTGAATCGCTGGCGGATCAAAGCGGTTGGGATGTGCAGGTGAACCGCAGCGTGAATCAGCAGGCGTTGGGCGCGGCGGTTGATGAACTGCTGCCCGCAGGCGGCATGATTGTTAAAGGGCCATCGTTCCACATGGATCGCGGCGAAGTGCATGTGGATTTGAGCCATGTCGAGGATGTCAAAGCGTTTGAGCGTGCCTATCTGGAGTTGACGGGGTTCCGGCTCCGAGCTTCGGGTGACACAAATGGGTCTTCTTCGGCTGCGACAGTGGAAGTCCAGTCTGCACGGGCCGACCAGATGGAGATCAATGCGGCCTATGGGTTGGTTCGCAGCGCATTAGAGCCAGTGGGCCTGTATAAAGTGGGCCTGAAGCAGGGAACACTGGTGCTGACCTTTATCTCGCCGCAGGTGGGAGAGCGCTATCTCGACCAGGTTCGAGCGCTTTCCGATCAAACCGGCTACCCTATCAGTGTCCATCCGCATCCCAACCAGCAGCAGATTTTGCAGGTTGCCAGCCAGATCGCTCGTGAAGCAGGTTGGGCGGTCCGCAAAGGGCCGGGTATTCATGTGGATCGGGCAGAAGTTTCGCTGAAGCTGGCGGCAGTCCCCGAGGAACAGGAACTCACGCCGCTGCTTCAGAAGTTTGAGGAGAAGACGGGTTACAGGCTGGACCTGAGCGCTGTTTGAGCGCTGTTTTGCTCAGGCGTTGTTCTCGCGCTCAATAATGGTCAGGGCTTCTTCGGCGAGATCCGGGCGGTTCTGGCAGAGGAAGGCCCACAGCGCGTCGTTGAAGGAAGTGGTTTCTCCCGTTTCACGCTGCATCTCACCTGCAATCATGTTAATCACGCGTTTGGTCGCTTCATCGAGCCGCATGGGTGTGTTCTTGCCACGGGCGCGAGCATTTTTCAGGTTGGCTTCGCGGTACGTCATTGACAATTCCTCGGTATTATAATACGATGACTACTAAGTAACATCCCAGCTTGTTGTATGTATTTTAGCATGAACTGGGGTTTCATGGGGAGATGGTTGTTTTAGAATATTTGTTCTGATAAATCAACACCCTACTTTTTAAAAACTTGTTGCGGGTTTTCCGATTCTGATATACAATGCTATTAGGGTTAAGAAAAAGAAAAGCGGATACATTGTATCCGCCAATCTTATCGAGCCCGCGCCAACAGGGATTCGATAGAAGAAGTTAAACCTGGGAAGTTTAACAACCTAAGTATAACACACAATCGCCGTTAAACCAAAGGTTTTTATTAAAAGTCTGTCGAAAAAGTTGGTGGAAATATTGGAGGAGTCACCGATGTAGTTACATTTCTGCATGAGTTGAGTTTGTGGCAAGAAAAAAGCCCTGTTGACCTGCTTGCTTGGTTTGGCGACCACATTCAGGTTCACGGGCTCATCAAAGCGTAAGTGCCTGGGCGCCATGGCGGGCGACCCAAACGTCTTTGTGCTATCTATCTACCGAGAATTATAACGTAATTTCTCGCATGTGGCAACAGGCATTTACCGCAAGAAAGGGTAAAAATGCCTGTTTCTGATCAAATTCCCATACAATGGGATGCCATATCTGTGTCGACGCGACTGCGGTGTTCGGTCATTCCACTACTTGGCGGTAGTGATGCACAGACCGGGAAAAGGCCTGCGATTCGCTGGCTGGAATACAGCCACCGCACCCCTTCCCCGCATGAATTGCACCGCTGGTTTGTGGTGGACGGTCACAGTGCTTTCGGGGTGGTTTGCGGGCGAATCTCGCGCCTGGTGGTGCTGGATATTGATGATCCAGGCCTAGCAGCAGCCTTTGTGGATGCCTTCCCCGATCTGGTGGATACGCTGGTTGTGGAGTCTGGAATCCGAAAAACGCCGCACTTTTACTGGCGTGTAAGTTATGCGGTGTCGTCGTGTTCTTTCCCCGGTGGCGATCTTAAAGGTGATGGCGGTTATGTCGTTGGGCCGGGATCGTCCATTGGCTCGGCGCGTTGGGAGGTCGCCATTGACCGGCCCATCCGCGCAATCTCGCATCAGCGGTTGCAAGCGGTGTTGCACTTTTTCCAGAAGCGCGTGCCGAAGCCCCAACCGGAAGCTCCTACAAAGCATCCAACTAAAAACGCTGCCGATTTTGTCGCGCTTTACCATCATTACGTCGATCGTTATCGCTCACGCAATCGGGCGCTGTTCCAGACTGGCTGTTATGTGCGTGACCATGGTCATTCCGAAACCTGGGCGGTGGCAACGCTGGCGGCGCTCCATGCGGCAGAGCCTGCCTGTGGGCAGCATCCCAGTGAGAACTACACCCGCCGCTATGCCGAAGCGCTGCGGACGCTGCACAGCGTCTACAGTCGCGCACCGCGCAATGCTCCCCAGGAAGCGGACCAGGATAAGCGGGCCAGTCGGTTGCCAAACAGTATCCGTGAAGCGCTGCTGGTGCGTCGGGATGGTGCAGCGGTGGCGCGTGTGCTGGAAGGGGCTGTGTTGTGTGGGATGGTGCCCGGAGAAGGTTTCACCGAGGCAGATTTGTGCCGGAAGCTGGCAAATGTGGTCTGCCG
>JAIOHN010000985.1 GCA_019912985.1 Anaerolineae bacterium
GCGGATGCGTAAACCCTCCCCTTCAAAAGGAAAGGTCACGTAGCTTTGCACATTCTCCGAACGGTGATATTGTCCCCGGCTGGCAGCCACCACCTGCCGCGCCTGCCAGGGTGTGCTGTACTGCACGAATGGGTGATCCGACTCGAAGCTGTACCAGCCCGAATACGGCGGCGGTTCGTGCGTGGCATCCGGCAGCGGCTCAATGGGCTGCGGCGGCGCGGACAGCAGAATCGTGCCAAACGGGAAGTCCGTCGCTGTCGGCGGGATGTAGACCCCCGGCATGACGGCGTTGATCTCCAGCACCCGTTCCGCCAGCGTGGGCGTGAGCGTTGGCATCAGCGTTGCGGTCGCGGTCGGTGTCGGGGTCGCTGTGGGCGTACGGGTCGGCGTCGGCGTATTTGACGGCGTTAGTGAGGACGTTGCCGTGTTCGATGGCGTGAGTGATGGCAGCACCATCAGCGTGGGCAGCACTGCTGGCTCGCCTGCCCGACCCTGCCCGATCAGCGCCCATAGCACCAGCAGTGGCGTGAATACCAGCACACTCAGCGCCGTCAAGAATGTGCGTTTTCGCATAAGACTCCTGCTTCCACCTCGTCGATTTGCTCTTTCCATCTTCGCAAATCGGGGCAGCCAACGGGCTGTAAAATTTCAGTTTTGCGCTGTAAAAATCCGCTAAGGGTGAGGAAAATTTCAGGCTGGCGGCTTTAGGTGGGATACACAAAACCTTCTGCCGCCGCCCGACTGATCATGTGTTCGTTGGTGACGGCTCCAAAACGGTGGCGCAGTTTCTCTCGCACCCAGTACACTCGACGCAGAGGCAGCCCCAATGCCAGAGCAACCTGACCCACATGACAGCCCTGCGCCAGCAGTCGCAGCACAGCGCGTGCTTCACCGTCCAGCCGCCAATCGCGTTCAGGGGACTGCATCGCCACCAGGTACTCGCTGTTGGCGGTGGCGGACAGATAGGGGCGTTGACGCAGCACCGTTTCGACAGCCGTGATTAAGGACTCCTGGAGTTCATCGCCTTTGTACAGATAGCCACATGCGCCCGCAGCAAATAGATCACGGATCAACAGGCCATCGGTGAGCTGGCCGGAAACGAGTATAGAGGCGCGCGGCGCGACCTGCCCGGTACACTCCACCAGTTTCAAAATATCCATCTCTGGGTCAAGCCGTTCATCGACGATGATGACCTGGGGCTGCTGGCGGGCAGCCTCCAGCAGATCAGCCACTGACGCGACCGCTGCCTCAACGATAAAATCACGCCGGGTTTCCAGTACGGACTGCATCCCCAGGCGGATGAGGTCAGCGCTGTCAGCGATGAGAATACGAACCTTCATGCCCTGTCTTCCTGTCTCTTAACCTCTGGAAGACCAGCGTAACATGCGGTTGATGCGCGTGGTGTGTCGATATGTACCGTGGGCCGGTCAATTTGTACCGGGGGGCGGTCAATTTTTCAGGGGAAGGGAAAAACAGCCCGGTTTCAGGGCGGCGGCGGTTTCTCCGGCAGTAAACCCATTTCCAGGGCGGCGCTGATGATCTGCTCGTTGTTGGACACACCCAGGTAGTGTTTCAAGCGGGTGCGGGTACTGTAAATCACTCGTTTCGAGACCCCCAGCAGGCGCGCAATGTCCTGCGGCGACTGCCCTTCGGCCAGCAGTTCCAGCACCTCCAGGTCGCGCTCCGTCAGGGCTTTCGGCGTTGGGCGTTGATAATACGGCAGCGCCGCTGCTTCAGGTGAAAGATACGTCTCCCCCTGCCCCACGATCTGTAACGCTGCCGGGATGGTCTGTTCCAATTTGCTGCTGCGATAGACAAACCCACAGGCCCCAAACTGGAACAGGCAGCGAATGTAGTCGGTATTCAAGCGGCCACTCACCACCACCTGCCGCAGACCCGGATGCTTCTGGTCCAGTGATCGGACGAACCGCAGCGCATCCTCGCCACTCGCCAGCAGATCCGAAAGGATCAGGATGTGGGCGCTGTGCTGCTCCAGATGCGCCTGGAGAC
>JAIOHN010000986.1 GCA_019912985.1 Anaerolineae bacterium
ATTCTCTCCAGGCGTATCAGCCTTATTTTTGCGAGTCCGGCGTTTATCTTTATCGCCTTATTTTTGATCTACCCTTTTATTTCCATCATCTTCATGAGCCTGACGAACCGCACATTGGTTGGTGCGACCGCTCAGAACCCCGATTTTGTAGGTTTGAGCAACTATACTCGCCTTTTCGAACCAGGCCGCTGGATGAATCGAGGCGAGCTTGGGTTCAGCCTCCTGGTGACTGCACAATTCGTCGTTGGTTCAGCTCTGATCGGGCAAGCAGGATTAGGGCTGTTGATTGCTATTCTTTTTCAACGTCGTAAAGGCTTTATACGCGAATTGGTGTTTGGGTTGGCGGTTGCAGTCTGGATCGCCCCCGATGTGGTGGTCGCCTTCGCCTGGTTTGCTTTTCTGGACCCATTCGATGGGACTCTAAACGCCATTTTGGGCTTTCTCGGCCTCGGTCAACCGGACTGGCTTTTGACCTATCCGCTGTTGAGCATTATCTTTTTCAACACCTGGCGTGGAACCGCCTTTTCGATGCTGCTTTTTTCATCGGCGCTTGCATCCATCCCGCCCTCGTATTTAGAGACCGCCAATGTGGTTGGCGCGAGCAACCTTCAGAAGCTGCGCGACATCTTGCTACCGTTGCTGCGTCCTTATATTGCGACGGATCTCATTTTGATTACCCTGTGGACCTTTAACACGTTTACGCCATTTTTGCTGACAGGCGGTGGCCCAGCTTATAAGACCGATCTTCTCTCGATTTACACCTACCGTACTGGCCTGCAATTCTTCGAACTAGGTAAAGGTAGTGCGATCGCAGTGATTGTCATGTTAATTAACTTAGTGCTTGCCAGCATTTATCTGATCAGCTTGCGAGTGCGACCACTGGAAACAGAATCGAAATAATTCGTATGAGAAAACGCAAACTAACCCTCTCACAGATTTTGATAGGTATTCTGGGTGTCATCATCGCGCTGTTCTTCACCCTACCGATGCTATGGTTTGTCTTCGCGCCTTTCAATTCGTCTGTGAGTCTCTCGGTCACAATCCCTGAGCAGTTTACACTTTCAAATTTTGAGGTCGCTTTCAACAATGAAGTTGCGATGCGTGGCCTCTTCATAAACAGCGTGATCATTGGTGGCGGTACGATGATCGGTACTGCAGTTATTGCGGCAATGGCAGCCTATGGTATTTCACGCGGGAATTTACCTGGGCGGCAGATTTTCACCACAGTGCTGATCCTGTTTTCCTCTGTGGTGACAGGCACGGCCAGCATGATCCCTATCTTCTTGCTCATTTTCTCGATGGGGCTCATTGACACACATTTAGGTGTGATCCTGGTCATGATCGGTGGCTTACTGCCTGCCGGGATATTTATCGTGATCGACTTCGTTGACGGTGTCCCTCGTTCCTACGAAGAAGCCGCAATGATTAGTGGCGCAGGGCCATTCACCCTGTTCCGCGATATCACATTCCCGTTGATTCGCCCCGGCCTGATGGTGGTGGGTATCTGGGCTTTGGTGAACGCATGGGGGTCCTTCCTGACACCCTTCATTCTCCTGCGAGACCCGCTCAAAGTTCCAGCGTCAGTCGCCTTCTACGTCTTTTATGATCCTGAGGGCACGCCCAATATCAAACTCGTGGCGGCCTATGCGGTGCTCTACACAATCCCCGTGGTGCTGTTATATTTACTTGTGAACTGGCGCTACGGATTTAGTTTCTTTGGTGGTATCAAACGTTAAGGAACACAAGGTGGCACTTACTCTCGATAATATACATAAATCCTTTGGCTCGGTTAAAGCAGTCAATGGTTTTAACCTGGATGTCGCTGATGGTGAATTCATTGCACTACTGGGACCTTCGGGTTGTGGCAAAACGACCACATTGCGCATTATTGCAGGACTGGAAACGCTGGATGAAGGTCGAGTTCTCATTGGCGGTCGGGAAGTTACCGAACTGCCGCCACGTGAGCGGGATATTGCGATGGTGTTTCAGGATTATGCGCTGTACCCGCATATGTCCATTGCTGATAATATCGGCTATCCGCTCAAAGTACGCGGTGTATCCAAAAGTGACCGTAATCACCGCGTGACCGATGTAGCCGGTAATCTGCAAATTGGCAACCTGCTCGAACGTCGCCCTGGGCAGCTCTCTGGTGGTCAACAGCAGCGGGTGGCGGTTGCTCGCGCGGTTGTTCATCATGCCCAGGTCTTTTTGTTTGATGAACCTTTGAGCAATCTCGACGCGAAATTGCGCCTGGAAGCCCGCGCTTTTCTTAAACATCTTCAACGCGAAGTTGGAGTCACATCCGTTTATGTCACGCATGATCAGGCTGAGGCGATGGCCCTGGCAGATCGCATCGTGGTCATGCAGTCTGGCGAGATCATGCAGGTCGGGTCACCCCTGGAAA
>JAIOHN010000987.1 GCA_019912985.1 Anaerolineae bacterium
GTTCTAGGGTGGGCAGCGCTTTCGCCAGTATCGAGCCGCTGTGTTTATGCGGGTGTGGCCGAGGAAAGTATCTACATTGCGGAAGCGGCGCGTGGTTATGGGGTAGGCAAAGCCCTTTTATCGGCACTTGTTGTCGAGTCAGAACGAGCTGGAATCTGGACCATCCAGACCGGGATTTTCCCGGAGAATGTCGTCAGCATTGTGCTGCACAAGAAATGTGGCTTTCGTGAAGTGGGTTATCGTGAGCGAATCAGCTGCATGGATGGGTGGTGGCGAGACGTGATATTTATGGAACGACGTAGTCAAATAGTAGGGGTTTCATGATGCAAACTTATATTCAGACCAACACAGCAAATGTCCCGGATGAGCGTGGATACTATGGGGAGTTCGGCGGTCGCTTTGTGCCGGAGACGCTGATTCCCGCGCTGGATGATTTGACCGCTGCCTATACGGAAGCGATGGCCGATCCTGCATTCCAGCAGCGGTTCGCCGACTTGCAGCGGACGTACACCGGCAGACCGACACCCATCACCTATGCCGGACGGCTGACCGAGGCATTGGGCGGGGCGCAGATTTATCTCAAGCGCGAAGACCTGGCGCATACTGGTGCGCATAAGATCAACAACGCACTTGGGCAGGCACTGCTGGCGCAGCGGATGGGGAAGAAGCGGGTCATTGCAGAGACTGGCGCGGGTCAGCATGGCGTTGCCAGCGCAACCGCGGCGGCTTTGCTGGGGCTGGAGTGCCATGTGTACATGGGCGTTGTGGATATTGCCCGCCAGCAGCCCAATGTCTTTCGCATGAAGCTATTAGGTGCAGAAGTGATTCCGGTCGAGAGCGGCAGCAAAACGCTCAAGGATGCGATTAACGAGGCGATCCGCGATTGGGTGACAAATGTGCGCACCACATTTTACCTGCTTGGTTCAGCGCTGGGGCCACATCCTTACCCGATGATGGTGCGTGATTTTCAGAGTGTCATTGGCATCGAGGCACGGCAGCAAATGCTGGATGAAGTTGGGCGACTGCCGGATGTGTGTCTGGCCTGTGTCGGTGGCGGCAGCAACTCGATTGGACTATTTCATGCGTTTCGCGATGATGAAGATGTAGATCTGATTGGCGTTGAAGCCGGTGGGCATGGCGTGGATAGTGGCGAACACGCCGCTCGTTTTGCCGATCCCAGTATGGGACGACCGGGTGTGCTACATGGTACGCGGTCGTATGTGCTGCAAAATGCTGACGGCCAGATTATGAACACGCACAGTGTATCGGCGGGCCTGGATTATGCATCGGTGGGACCCGAACATGCCTACTTGCGTGCCATGGAGCGTACCTACTACACACTGGCGACCGACGAGGAAGCATTGGATGCATTCCAGAAGTTGAGCCAGCTTGAGGGAATTATTCCTGCATTAGAAAGTTCACATGCTGTCGCGGAAGCGATCAAACGCGCACCAACCATGCCGAAGGACTCGATCATCCTGGTAAACCTCTCCGGGCGGGGTGACAAAGACCTGGATACAGTGATGCATGAGCTGAAACTGGATGTATGAACATGAAACAACGAGTGCTTACCGTGGGTGCGATCCTGGTGAACCCGGCGGGGAAAATTCTCATCCAGCAGCGTGATGAAAAACCAGGGCTGAAATATCCTGGTTACTGGACGACCTTCGGTGGCAAAGTGGAAGATGGCGAACACCCGGATGAAGCAATGCGCCGTGAACTGCTGGAAGAAATTGAGCTGGAACCAGAGGTTCATTTGTGGAAGGTGCGGGAGTTTACTGAAGAATTTGAAGGCGAACCTGTGCTGGTGGAGCAGTGGCTGTACACCGGTCACATAGATCGTGATGCCGCGCATATCATGCTCAACGAAGGACAAGCGCTTGGATTTTTCGGGGCGGATGATCTGGACGAACTTCCGATTGCGTTTGGGTTGAAGTCCGTTTTCAGAGAGTTCTTCTCACCCAACGGAGTTCATTCATGAGTGTCATCCTGGCAGCGACCTATGACCCACGGGGCGAGATCAACCGGCTCAAGCGTTTTTATCCGCAGATGCAGGCTGCCTACAGTGATATTCTCATTTCGCTGCCGCCGTACGCCTCGCTGGAAGATATTAAAGCGGTGCAATCACTGCCAGGAGCCGATGCGTTTGTCAACGAGGACTGGACTCATGGGCGTTATCAGGTGCTGAAACGGTCGCTTCAAAAGACGGGATCGCATGTACATTATGCCGATATGGACCGGCTGCTGCGTTGGATCGAGCTACGCTGTGAGGAATGGCAGCAGACAGTCGAGGCCATTGGGCAGGCGGATTGTCTGGTGATTGGTCGCACAAAGCAAGCCTGGGAAACGCACCCACAGTCGTTGCGTCAGACTGAGCATATCCCCAATACCTTGTTTTCGGACTTGCTGGGACAGGCGGTTGATCTCAGCTCTGGCTCTAAGGGGTTTAGCCGCGCAGTGGTCGAGCTGCTTGTGAGGAATACACAGGTGGGACGATCACTCGGTACAGATGCGGAGTGGGTGATTCTGCCACAGCGGGCAGGCTATAAATTGGAGACGCTGCTGGTGGATGGGTTGGATTGGGAAACAGCTGACCGCCATCGCGACCAGGCAGCAGATCCGGCAACACAGCGCCGCCTGGCCGCAGAATATGATATGGACCCCACAAACTGGGCACTACGGGTGCAAGTCGCTCAAGAGATTGTCGAAATGGGGCTGCTGGCACTGAAGAGGCCGCTGGCCGTCCCATAAGATTGACAGCGAATCAGTGACTGTCGCCACCATATAGACGACTTGAATGCAGTATTTATCCGTGGTGCGTGTAGTGGGGCGGAGATAGTAGCCTTATGAAGGCTTGATCGTCCGTAACTAAAATGATCATGATGAGAGATTGGAAGTTTCCATGAAAGTACAGGGTTTACCAGCGGTTGAGGCAATATTTACCCAGGCAAAGCAGCAGCAGCGGGCCGCATTTTTGCCTTATTTCCCGATAGGGTATCCGACTTACGATGAGTCACTCGCTGCTATCGAAGCGATGGCGCAGGCAGGTGCGGATGGGTTTGAGATCGGCATTCCTTTCAGCGACCCATTGGCAGATGGGCCGACCAACCAGGCCGCAACTCAAGTGTCACTGGAAAATGGCACTACTGTCAAAGATTGCCTGAGAGCGGTACGAGAGCTGCGTTCGCGCGGGGTGACACAGCCGATGCTGTTGATGGGGTATGTCAATCCGTTTCTAAACTATGGTGTGGAACAGTTTGTGTATGATGCCAAAGACGCAGGCGCGGATGGCCTGATTATTCCCGATTTGCCGCCAGAAGAGGCTGCACTATTTACCTCGGCCTGTCAGGAGGCAGATATGGCGCTGGTGTTCTTTGTCGCGCCGACAAGCAACGACGCACGTATTGCACTGGTTGCTGAAAACGCTCGGGGATTTATATATTGTGTTTCGCTGACAGGTGTAACCGGGGAGCGAGCTGAACTCCCGCCAGATGTGAGTGAGTTTATCAGTCGGGTACGGGCGCAGACCGATCAGCGGCTGGTGATGGGGTTTGGCATCAGTACGCCTGCTCAGGCACGGATGATGAACCAGTTGATGGATGGGTTTATTGTGGGCAGTGCTCTGGTACGGGCGGGCAAGGAAGGTGCTGCCAAAGTGGGCGAACTGGCTGGCAGTTTACGCGCTGCGCTGAATGAGTAATTGTGTAAAACACACAGCTTGCCTTGTGTAAATTGATAGATTTTAAAAGGAACATTTGACAGTCCATATCAAAACAGCTATGCTTTGCGCCTGATTAAGTGATCTGGGATGAACTCATGATTCGCCACAACGACTACTTCTACTTTTATTTTTATAGCGACATAGAAGCGAGTCGGGCGTTGCCGGTCAGGTACCTCATGCAGTAGTCCTTGGGAAAACGAATAATCAAGGCGCAGGGCAAACGCCCTGCGCCTTTTTTGTTGTCTGCATACAGGCAAGGAGCACAAGGATGATGATACGAGGGGTGCGAGGGGCAATCACTGTTGAGGTGAACACTGCCGAGGCCATATTGGAGGCGACACGCGAGATGCTGGCCGCCGTGATCGAAGCGAATGGCATTCGCGAAGAAGATGTCGCCAGCATGATTTTTACGATGACACCCGACCTGACTGCGGTTTATCCGGCCAAAGCCGCGCGTGATATGGGCTGGACGCAAACCGCGTTGATGGGTTGTCAGGAAGCTTCTGTGCCGGGTGGATTAGAAAAGTGTATTCGGGTGCTCATCCACTGGAATACGACCAAAGGCATTGATGAAATTAAGCACGCCTTTTTGAAAGGGGCGGTTGCGCTGCGCCCTGATTTGAGTGAGCGAAATATAAATCTTAATGGGAGGTAGTGGTAATGATCGTGGTCATGCGGGAAGATGCCAGAGCAAAATCGATCTCGGATGTGATTGCGCGTGTCAAAGCTGACGGTTATATCGCGCATCTATCAGAGGATAAACAAAGAACCATCATCGGACTGGTGGGTGAGAGCGAAACGCCGCTGGATGACAGCACTTACCAGATAATGGATGGTGTTGAGCGGGTGGACAAGATTAAGGTTGGATACATGCTGGCGAGTCGCAATTTCCATCCTGATGATTCGCTGGTGCCGCTCAATGGCTCACATATGGGCAGCAAGAAAGTATTGGTGATCGCTGGTCCGTGTTCGGTCGAAGGACGCAGCGAGATTATCGAGGCCGCTCACGCACTGAAAGAAGCCGGGGCGACCGCGCTGCGCGGTGGTGCGTTCAAGCCGCGTACCTCACCGTATAGTTTCCAGGGATTTGGCGAAAAAGGTCTGCAATGGCTTGCCGAAGCACGCGAAGCCACTGGTTTGCCAGTAGTGACGGAAGTGATGGACCCGGGGCTGGTGCCGATGGTCTGTGAATATGCGGATGTGTTGCAGATCGGCGCACGCAACATGCAAAATTTCACGCTCCTCCATGCAGCAGGCGAAAGCCAACATACCATCTTGCTCAAGCGGGGGATGAGCAGCACAATAGATGACTTGCTCATGGCGGCGGAATACATCCTCTCACATGGGAACCGGCGGGTTATGATCTGCGAGCGAGGGATCCGAACATTCGAGACGGCCACACGAAATACATTTGATTTGAACGCAATCCCTGTGCTCAAAAACCGGACCCATTTGCCGGTGCTTGCGGACCCCAGTCATGCTGTTGGTTACCGGGAATATGTGCCAGCGTTGGCGAAAGCTGCTGTTGCGGCAGGTGCGGACGGTTTAATTATCGAAGTGCATCCAAACCCTGAGAAGGCGATCTCGGATGGGCGGCAAAGCATCACGATGGATGATTTCAGAACAATGATGGCTCAAGTGCGGATGGTTGCCGAGGCGGTTGGCCGCACAGCGTAGCGGTAAGGATTGAACGATGGCTACAACACGGTTAGCGACGCTTGAAGATGTCCCAGTGCTGGCACAGTTATTGCTGGAAGTGCAGGAACTTCACGTTGTGAATCGCCCGGATATTTTTAAACCAGCGGATGATGTAGCAGCGTTCGAGACTGATTTTCGAGAACGTATGTTGGGCGATTCCGAAGGTTGGGTATTTCTGGCGGAAGAGGCTAACAGTGCCGTGGGTTATGCCTATGCGACTCTTGTACAGCGGCCCGAATCAGTTTATGGGTTTGCGCCTCGTTATATCCATATTGACCAGATATCTGTAAAGTCCACATTTCGAGGGCGCGGATGTGGGCAGGCACTGGTAGAAGCAGTTTTTGCAATGGCGAGAAGTCAGGGTGTTAATCGCGTGACGTTGAGCACCTGGGCTTTTAACAGCGATGCCCACGGCTTTTTTGAAAAGATGGGTTTTCAGCCCTATTTATTCTCGATGGAAACCACTCTGGAATGAGATAAACATCGACGCTAAAGAGAGGATTGGTAACTTATGCAGCAGGGTAGCATAAGACTCTGTTTTGGGCAGGAGTCAAACATGGGTTTTTGGGGCGTGTTTCAAAACGATTGGATTGATCGCTAATCATGGTTGGTTTTACGGCGCGGCATTTGGTAGTAGTAGGACTTGGTTTGATGGGTGGGTCGCTGGCGCTGGCCCTGCGGGATTATGCAGACACAATCACCGGGGTGGATGCAGACGAAGTAACCCGTACGTACGCAGTGGAACATGGGATTGTCGATTACGCCACTGATGATTTACGTGCCGGTGTATCTGAAGCAGATGTCGTGATTCTAGCCGCGCCAGTGCGCGTGATTGCGGAAATGCTGCGGCGTCGTATTGGTTCGTATCTTCGTTCAAACACGCTATTGATTGATATTGGCAGTACGAAACAAGATATTTGCTCGGCAATGGCAGAACTGCCAATCGGCATTCAGGCAGTGGGTGGTCACCCGATGACGGGCAAGGAGCAAAGCGGTATTGAGGCCAGCGCGGCGGATCTGTATCGTGGACGACCGTTCGTATTATGCCCCACCCGGCGGACGACGCCAGCAGCACGTTTACGAGCGCTTTCACTGGTGCGGGCGCTGGAAGCTGTGCCGATTGAGATGGAGGCCGAGCGACATGATCATGTTGTGGCGGCGATCAGCCATTTGCCCTATTTGTTAAGCGCTGCGTTGGTGGCAACCGTAGGACGTGAAGGTCAAAAAGATGATGCCGTATGGCAGTTAGCTGCGGGTGGTTTTCGTGATATGTCGCGTTTGGCTGGCAGTGATGTTCAGATGATGGGCGATATTCTGAGCACAAATACCCAGGCAGTCGCAACGTTGCTGGCGCTGTTCAGAATGCAGTTGGCGCTTCTGGAGGCAATGTTGATCTCTCGCGATGATCAGAACCTGGCCGAAACCTTGTATCCGCTGCGCGAGGCGCGCTTAAATTGGATGGAACGCTACATGAATGGAGCGAATGATGGAAACAAGTAGTTTTGTCGTACGCCCCACAGCGGGGCTGCGTGGGCGGGTAACGGTGCCGGGCGATAAATCTATCTCGCACCGGGCGGTCTTGTTTGGTGCGCTGGCTGAGGGAAGCACACATGTACGGGGTTGGCTGGCGGCAGGCGATACCGAGGCTTCGCTGCGCTGCGTGCAAACATTGGGTATTCAGGTGGAGCGCCACAGCACCAGCGAATTAACCATCTACGGCGGCAAGTTGCAGCCACCAGAGTCCGCGCTCGATTTTGTGAACGCCGGAACGGGTATCCGGCTGGCGGCGGGTATTATGGTGGGGCAACCTTTCCCCAGTGTGCTGGATGGTAGTTATCAACTGCGTCGCCGCCCAATGAAGCGGATTATCACACCGCTGCGGCTGATGGGTGCTCAGATTGAAGGTGATAAGGATTGCGCGCCGCTGCGTATTGAGCCGACTCAGTTACAGGGTATCCGTTATGAGCTGCCCATGGCGAGCGCACAGGTAAAAAGTGCCGTGCTGTTGGCGGGATTATTTGCACAGGGAGAAACGGTCGTCGTTGAACCGGGACCAGCGCGCGACCACACAGAACGAATGCTCAGCGCGATGGGGGC
The DNA here is from genome assembly GCA_019912985.1 of Anaerolineae bacterium. Classification (GTDB taxonomy): domain Bacteria; phylum Chloroflexota; class Anaerolineae; order Aggregatilineales; family Phototrophicaceae; genus JAIOHN01. The sequence goes on from JAIOHN010000987.1 coordinate 7,517, forward strand.
TGATCTGACTGTTCACGATGGCGAAGTGCATTTGCAACCAGGGGCCAGGCTCACGGCGGTGGATTTCAGTGTGCCAGGTGATTTCTCATCCGCAGCATTCCTGATTGTAGCGGCTTGCATCGTGCCAGACAGCGATATTACGCTGGCCGGAATCAATCTCAACCCAACACGTACCGGCCTGCTGGATGTGCTGCTGGAGATGGGTGCAGACATCACTATCACCGAAACCGGGCTGGAAGCAGGTGAGCCAGCAGGTGAAATTCGTGTTCGTCACAGCACCTTACATGGTGTTGATGTTGGCGGCGATATGGTTGTGCGGATGATCGACGAGTTTCCTGTATTGATGGTGGCTGCGCTGCAAGCGGAAGGGCGCACCACTGTCCGCGATGCACACGAACTGCGCGTCAAAGAAACGGACCGACTGGCGGTGATGACGGCTGAACTGCGCAAGATGGGTGCAGAGATGACCGAAACAGAAGATGGCTTTATCATTGATGGCCCGCAAACATTAATGGGCGCGCAGGTTGATGGGCATGACGATCATCGCGTCGCGATGAGCCTGACTGTGGCTGGCCTGCTGGCCGATGAGCAAACGGTGGTGGATGATGCCAAATGCGCAGGTGATTCATTCCCTGGCTTTGCAGAGACGTTGGTGCAGTTGGGCAGTGAACTGGCAGTGATGAGCTAGCTTACTTTGAAAGCCGGTGGTGAAAACGCCGGGAATAGGTAAAAATATCCACGTAATCCAGGGAGGGGAGCATGGCTGAAAAACGAGTAGGTGTCATGGGATGGCCTGTTGCGCACAGCATTAGCCCGGCAATGCACAACGCAGCCTTTCAGGCGCTCAACATGATCGATTGGAAATACGACCTGCTGCCTATTCCGCCGGATATTGTACGCCAGAGCTTGCGGACGCTGCGCGAAGAAGGTGGTTATACCGGTGTCAATGTCACTGTACCGCACAAACAGGCGGTCATGCCTTATGTTCGCCCTGATGAGATTGCGCGTGTGCTCGGCGCAGCCAATACGATTGACTTCCGGGAAAATCGCGCGACGAACACTGATGTTGAAGGTCTTGTTGAAGACCTGAAAGCACATGGTGTTGTGTTAGATGGCGCAAAAGTGCTCGTCCTGGGTGCAGGCGGTGCTGCCCGTGCTGCTGTCTATGGGTTAACCATGGCTGGTGCGGTTGTTACCGTGACGAATCGCACGTTTGAACGCGCGCAGGTCATGCTGGCTGACCTGACTATCTCTGCCGGAATTCAAACCACGAATTTCAAACCGCTGCCTGAAGCTGCTCTCGAGGATGATTACACGCTTGTTCTCAACTGCACACCAGTTGGTATGTGGCCGCATGTTGATGCCTGTCCCTGGCCGGATGGTGTTCCGTTTCTACAGGGTGTAACGGTCTATGATATGATCTATCGTCCGCAGAAAACCCGGCTCATGGAGAAGGCTGAACTCCATGATGGTCGTGCGATTGGCGGATTGGGGATGTTGGTACGTCAGGGTGCAGCATCGTTTCGAATCTGGACCGGAGAAGAACCTCCTATAGGGGTGATGCTCATGGCGGCTGAGGCGGCATTGACCGAGAAAACGAGTGAACCGGGGAGCTAATTGGATGGCAATCAAAACGCAAATGATCCATTTCAGTGAAGATGGGGATATTGTGCCTGGCTACATGGCACAGCCAGAAGGTGAGGGACCATTCCCAGCGGTGGTCGTGCTTCAGGAATGGTGGGGCATGAATGACCACATTCAGGATCTGGCACGCCGATTTGCAAACGTCGGTTATGTGGCACTGGCTCCAGATCTTTACCGTGGACAGGTGGCGAACGAACCCGACGAGGCACGTAAACTGGCGATGGCACTGCAACGACCTCAGGCTGTAAAAGATATTCAGGCGGCGGTAGACTATCTGCTGGCGCAGACGTTCGTCATTCCTAAAAAAGCAGGTGTGGTCGGTTTCTGCATGGGGGGCCGACTGGCCGGTTGGATGGCGATTGAAGGGCATGGCATCGGGGCCGTTGTTGTGTTTTATGGCAGCGATGGACCACTGGATGATGAAGCGGTAGCCAAAATATCCGTACCAATGCTGGGGTTGTTTGGCGAGAAGGATGGCGGTATCCCGGTTGATGTGGTGCGCGAGAATGAGCAAAAATTAAAGGCGCAGGACAAAGTGTGCGACTTCATAATCTATCCTGGTGCGGGACACGCCTTTTTTAATGATCAACGTGCCTCTTATCACCCTGAAGCTGCGCAAGATGCGTGGCAGCGAACATTGAACTGGTTTCATACTTACCTTGTGGAGAACGAATGATACGGTTTTTGACTGCTGGCGAAAGCCATGGGCCGATGCTGACGGCGATTATCGAGGGGCTGCCTGCGGGTTTGCCGCTTCAAGCGGAAGATATTGATGCAGAACTGCAACGCCGCCAGCAGGGATATGGCGCGGGCGGGCGGATGAGTATTGAACGCGACCATGCGCGAATCACATCGGGTTTGATGAACGGACTCACTACTGGTGGCCCGATTGCGCTGCTGGTTGAAAATCGGGATTGGAAAAACTGGAAAGAACGCGATATTGAACCGATGACTACGCCCCGTCCCGGCCATGCGGATTTAACCGGTGCGGTTAAATATGGCTATCGCGACCTGCGCCTGGCGTTGGAACGTGCCAGCGCGCGCGAAACAACCATGCGCGTGGCGGTCGGAGCCATTTGCAAACGGTTGCTGGCAGAGTTTGGCGTGGTTGTGGGTGGTTATGTGGTGCAGATTGGGCAGGTGGAAGCCAACCTATCAGGCATCCTTTCGTTTGAAGAGCGCTTTGCCCAGGCTGAGCTGAGTGATGTGCGCTGCCCGAACCCTGAATACACATCCCTTATGCACGAAGAGATCCATCAGGCGATTGTGGACAAAGATACGTTAGGGGGTGTGTTTGAGGTTGTGGCGCTGCATGTGCCGCCGGGATTAGGCTCACACGTCCATTATGATCGCAAACTGGATGCGCGAATTGTAGGCGCGATGGTCAGTATTCACGCCATGAAAGGCGCTGAGATTGGCCTGGCATTTGATAATGCGACCCGGCGCGGTTCGCAGGTCCATGATGCAATCACCCTTGAGGATGGTCAACTGACCCGTCGCGGGAACCGTGCAGGTGGTATCGAGGGTGGTATCTCCACAGGTGAACCGATTCTTGCACGGGTGGCGATGAAGCCGATTTCCACCCTGCTGCAAGGCATGGACTCGGTAAGTCTGGTGAATGGCGAGTCCGAGATGACGACTTACGAGCGCAGCGATTTCTGTGCGCTGCCACGCGCTGTGCCGGTTGGTGAGGCGATGATGTCGTTTGTGCTGGCCGATGCGCTGATGGAAAAGCTCGGCGGTGACAGTATCGAGGAGATGAAGCCACGTTTCGAGACATTACGCCGCGCCCGTTTGAGCGATCTGCCAATGGACAACGTAGACTGGCGTTTTGGCTATGAAGGATGACCGCAACATTGTGTTAACTGGTTTTATGGGGACAGGAAAAACCACTGTTGGACAATGTGTTGCGGAGAAAACTCAGCGCTTGCTGGTAGATACGGATGAAGAAATTGCTCGTCAGGCAGGTAAACCAATCTCAACGATCTTTCAAGAGGATGGCGAAAGCTATTTTCGCTATTTAGAGCGGCGTGTATGCCGGTTTTATGCGGGTCAGCGTGGTTATGTCATCGCGACCGGTGGTGGCATGTTAGTCGATGAGGTCAATCGTCAGGTGATGGATGCAGCGGGTCTGGTAGTTTGCCTGGATGCAACGCCAGACGCGATTCGAGAAAGACTGGCTGAGCAGACCGGTAGGCCGCTTTTTGGCAGCGACTGGGAAGAACTTTATGAACGTCGGCGCAGCGCTTATGCGGCGATCAAGCATCACATTGATACCACGGATAAAACACCGGAAGCGGTGGCACAGGAAGTAATCACTCTATGGCAGACATCATCAACGTAAATACGCCTGACGGTACGTACCCCATTATCATCGAACCGGGGTTGCTTCAGCAACTTGAGCAGGCGGGTGTTCAAATTAATGGCCGCAAAGCGATTGCGACCAATACGACGGTCAAACCCCTCTATGGTGATCAGCTTTGTTTCAAGATGCCAGATTCTCATCTGGTGGTGATGGGGGATGGCGAGGTTTATAAGAATCTGGACACCGTATCACAACTGTATGGCGACCTGGTCGCCGCTGGGCTGGACCGCAGCAGCACCGTGATCGCGTTGGGCGGCGGGGTAGTTGGGGATACGGCTGGCTTTGCTGCTGCGACTTACATGCGTGGTGTGCGGCTGGTTCAGGTTCCGACCACACTGCTGTCAATGGTCGATTCGAGTGTCGGTGGCAAGGTCGGCGTGGACCTGCCTCAGGGTAAGAATCTTGTCGGCGCGTTTAAACAACCCGATATGGTGTTGATTGACCCGGATGTTTTACAAACACTGCCCGATCACGAGTGGCGTTGTGGTATGGCAGAAGTGATTAAGCATGGCCTTTTGGCCGACGAAGCACTGCTTGATCGCAGCCTGTTTGATCGCGGTCACGCGCCTGAGCTTGTCCGGCGGGCAATTCAGGTTAAGGTCGATGTGGTCGAAAAAGACCCGTACGAGCAGAATATCCGCGCTCATCTCAATCTAGGACATACCTTTGCACACGCCATTGAGCGGGTAACCCATTATCAGTGGGCGCATGGCGAGGCTGTTGGCTTTGGATTGTTGGCGGCGACACAGTTATCAAATGTGCTTGGCTTGTGTGATAGTGGCCTCCCCGAAGAAGTCGAGAGCATCCTTACAGATGTTGGGTTGCCACGGCGCATGGGGAATCTCGATCCCAACGCGGTGTATGAAGCCATGACGACCGATAAAAAATGGCAGCAGGGGAAGTCTCGCTTTGTGCTCTTGCGTGGAATCGGGCAGCCTACTGTGGTTGAGGGTGTTGAGAAAGAAACAGTCGTCCAATTATTGGGGCAGCTACAATGATTATTTTTGGTGCAAAACCGAAGTACAAAACAATCAGCAGCGGTGAGTTCTTCTGCCCATCCTGCCAGAAAACACGGCGCTACGAGCGTAAAGGTGGCAAGAATTATTTCTCACTGTATTTTATTCCCGTATTTCCGATGGGCGATCTGGATGAGTTTATCGAGTGTCAGACCTGCGGGCGCAGTTATCATCCTGATGTGCTCAAGCAAAAGCTGTCCAAACCGGCACCTGATGTGGCACGTCTGCTGAATATGGTCAGAACACGGCTGGAGAACGGGTATCCGGTGGAATATATGGTTCGGGATTTGACTGACGATGGCCTGGACCGGGATATTGCACTGAATGTTGTTGAAATGGCGATTGGCAGTGAGCGTAAAATTTGCCCGAAATGTGATCTGACATATGCGTCGTCGATCCTGGCGTGCGCGGACTGTGATCAGACTTTGCGCGTGAAATGATGGATAGAAAGTGATTTCTTAGTGACGAAAATATTGCTGCTTCATGGCCCAAATTTAAATCTATTGGGCACTCGCGAACCGGGTATCTATGGTAGTGTGACCCTGGAGAAGATCAATCAACTGGCGGCGGCTCATGCCAGCCTGTATCAGGCTGAACTGCGCGCCGTACAATCTAATCATGAGGGGAGCCTGGTCGATAGCCTGCATGACGCTCGCAACTGGGCTGATGGAGTTGTACTCAACGCTGGGGCCTATACGCACACCTCACTGGCAGTTCGGGATGCGATTGGCGCGGTCGCGCTGCCCGTGATTGAGGTGCATTTATCAAACATCCACGCTCGCGAGAGCTTTCGGCACACATCGCTGCTTGCACCTGTCTGCGTAGGGCAAATCTGCGGTTTTGGCTGGCGAAGTTACCTTCTGGGCATTGATGCACTTTTGGGCCATTTGGGCATCCTGCCCGAGCCAGAATTGTAACTCCTGACCAATTTCCTCTAACCCGATTTGGCTATGTGTATGGTAGTCTATTGCCTGCTGGTAACCTATACTTGATAAACCAGCATGTAAAGTGAGCGAAAAATGGTCACAAAAGAAAACCTTCTGGCTGCAATTGACGAACATAAAATCAAGTTTATTAACCTCTGGTTTGTGGATATCTCAGGCAATGTCAAAAGCATTGTGATTCCTGTCCGCGAGGCTGAAACACTGCTGTCAAGCGGCTGGCAGTTTGATGGCTCTTCGATTGAGGGTTTCGCGCGGGCTGCTGAAAGCGATATGGTCCTTGTGCCTGATCTCAGCACGTTTGTTATCCTGCCGTGGGATGATGAGGAAGAGCGGACGGTGCGGCTGATTTGCAATGTTCAGACGCCGCAGGGAGAGTCGTTTATGGGCGACCCCCGAACCGTATTGATTGATGCCTTGAAACAAGCGGAGAAGATGGGGTACAGCTATAGCACCGGCATGGAACTGGAGTTTTTCCTGTTTCACCGGCAGGCAGATGATGTATTAATGCCGTTGGTGCCGCATGATAATGTCAGCTATTTTGACCTCTCAACCAATTTTACCCAGTCGATCCGGCGCAAGATGGTGACAACCCTCGAAGATTTGGGGATTTGCGTTGATTCAGCACATCATGAGATCGGCTCTGGGCAGCATGAGATTGACTTCCACTACAACAACGCGCTGGTTTCCGCTGACCATATTCTTACTGCTCGCATCGCACTGAAATCGGTTGCCCAGCATAATCAGCTCCACTGTACGTTCATGCCGCGTCCTCGTATGGACTTGCCAGGTTCTGGGATGCACACCCACCAGAGCTTGCACGATGCGGGTACTGGCAGTAACGTGTTCTCTGACCCAGAGAACGAGTATGGCCTGTCGGAAACGGCGCGGTATTTCCTTGCAGGGCAGTTGTATCATGCTCGGGCAATGTGCGCTGTTTTGGCTCCGCTGGTGAATTCCTACAAGCGCTTGAGAACCAGCGTGGAAGCGCCCGTTTACGTGACCTGGGCGCAAATTAACCGGGCGGCACTCATTCGTGTTCCCGGCAATATGGCTGATCAGGAAGAACATACCCGCTTGGAACTGCGCTGCCCAGATCCAAGCAGTAACCCATATTTAGCGTCAGCGGTGATGTTAGCAGCGGGATTGGACGGTATTCGACAGCGTATGGTCCTCTCAGAACCGCTCGAAGAAGCACTGTTGGGGCAGGACCGGGCGCGCCTGCGCCGGGCGGAAGTGCTGCCTAATTCGCTGGGTGAAGCATTGGACGCATTGAGCCAGGATGATGTGATTTTATCCGCTCTAGGGCCGCATATCAGCAGCAGTTATCTGCGGGCCAAGACTCACGAGTATGATGAATACAACCGCCAGGTGACACCCTGGGAGATTAATCAGTATCTCCGGCGCTATTGATAACGAGGTTGTGAATGCGGTGTAGGGCATCATCGTTATTTTCGATCTTGAGGACAAATGACAGGCTGCAATTGGATGGCCCCTGGGCTAATCCCAGAATTTGAATGCCAGAGAGCACATCAAAGATGCGGGCGGTCAAATGTGACTGCCGGTCGATATGGGTGCCAATTACAGTGATAATGACCACTGGTTGGACTGTCCAGGGCGTTTTCGATTCGCGCGATGTCAAACGCCGCTCCAACTCGCTACGTGTAGTCCGTACGGCTTCTGGACCTGCGCTGGTTGGGATCACGAAGCAGAGAAAGCTGCGATCAGAGGATTGGGCGGAAATCATGACTTCAGCATGGTTGCCTGTGGTGGTGAACAGTGCTTCATCGGTCAGGCGAATAATTTCTGTCAACGGGCCGCTGTATGCCGAGATCAGGCTGATGCCGTGAATGGTCGCGACTGCCTTGATGCTGTGTTCCTGATCTGAGTCGATATGATGAATGAGTGTGCCGGGGTCACGCGGCTTGAAGATATTCTTTACCCACAGCGGCACACGCTGTTCTCGCAGTGGACCGATCATACGTGCATGTAAAATGCGCGCGCCGAAATAAGCCTGCTCGGCCACTTCATCATAGGAAAGTTCAGGGATGGTTTGTGCTTCGGAAATTTCTTGTGGATCGGTTGACATCATGCCATCCACATCCGTCCACATCCATACTTCATCGGCATCCACACAGACCGCGATTATCGAAGCAGTGTAGTCACTGCCACCACGCCCCAATGTGGTTGGTTGACCACCTTCTGTCGCACCGATAAAACCCGTGACGACTGGGATAATATCACGGGTGAGCATGGGCAGCAGATTCTCTTTAATTCGTTGGCGGGTGAGGTTGATGCTAGGCGTCGCATTGCCAAAAACGCTATCCGTAATAATGAGATCAGTTGCATCAACGGCGACCCCGCGTAGATTGGAACTGCGCAGCAATACCGCGACGATGCGTGCGGCCAGCCGTTCGCCCACACCAATGATCTGATCGATGGCAGCGTGTGAGGTCTCTGGATAATCGCTCATGGTCTGGCAAGTATCAAGCATATCGAAGAGCAGGCGGTCGATCTCGCCCTGAAGGGCGCCACTCTCCGAGTTGGCAAGCGGGAGGTTTTCCACAAGAGCAAGATGACGAGTACGCAGGGTTGCTACAATCCGACGGTAGCCACGCCGATTTCCAAGCTGCGCTAAATGCGCCGCTTCAAGCAGCATATCAGTTACACCATCAAGGGCTGAAACGACAACGATCAAATTCTCCCATCGCTCATGTTCTTGAAGGATGATACTGAGAACTTGCATCAGTGCCGTAGTGGTGCCCACAGAGGCTCCACCGAATTTCATCGTTAATGTACCCATCTGCCCTCAAGTTTCTTTGCCAGAAGTACGAAGTACGGTCTCGCGTGGGTTAAAAGTAGAATATACAATATATCTTGAGTCTATGAAACTGTCATTTTTCTTTGTTCTGGTATACTCGAAACAGTTTAAATTTCGATGTTTGGTGGATTATGTCTATAGATGCGATGATAAAGCCGGTTGCCGGTGTCCGTTTTGCAAAGGTGGGTAAGCTTTACCATTTTGATTATAGTGCCTACCCTTTGCTCAAAGCCGGAGATTATGTAATTGTAGAGACCGCACGTGGCCGACAAATGGGACAGATTATGGGGTTTGTCGTGCCGGAGGAAGTGGAGCGAGAGTATAAACCGATTTTACGTCCGGCAACGCCGCGTGATTTGAGCCTGCAACAGCATTGGGAAACCCAGCAGGATGAAGCACTGGAGATCTGCCGGGAAAAGGCAAAAAAAGTCGGCGGATTTAAGGAAGTGAAGTTTGTCGCCGCCCACTACAATTACGATGGCTCGCTGCTGACATTTATGTTTACAGCCGAGGACAAGATTAACACCAATCGCCTGTGGCACGAGCTGCGCCGACAATTTTCTGCACAAATTGAACTGCGTCAGGTGGGGCCACGGGATGTGGCGAAGCTTTTGGGCGGATATGGTGCTTGCGGAGAACTACGCTGCTGTAGTACTTTCTTAACGGACTTTAGCCCGATTTCGATCAAAATGGCGAAGACACAGGGGATTTCACTCAATCCGTCAGAGATTACCGGGATGTGTGGCCGCCTGCGCTGCTGCCTGGTCTATGAGTACGAGCAGTATGTTGAGGCGCGGCAGCAGCTTCCCAAGCGGAATAAGCGTGTGGGATCACCACATGGTGAAGGTCGCGTGATTGATGTGCTTCCGCTTCAAGACGCGGTCGTCATTATGACCGATGAGGGACGTTTCCAGGTTCAACGCGAAGATATTATTCCGTTGGAGGAACTACGCGCCCTTGAGAAGAAGGCTAAAGAACCTTGTAGCCAGCATGGTGACGAACCCTGTGATTGTGGCGAAAAACCAGGGAAACGCCGCCAGGATCAAGAAGAGTAGAGGAAGGCATGACCGAACAACAATCTATTAAGCGGGTACTGGCTGTGTTTGCGCATCCGGATGATCCAGAGTTCTTTTGCGGGGCGACGATTGCACGTTGGGCAGCGGAAGGCGCAGAAGTGAGCTTTGTGCTGGCGACCAGCGGCGATAAAGGCAGCGCTGACCCAGCAATGACGCATGAGCAGTTAATTGAAATCCGTGAGCAGGAAGAACGTAACGCCGCTGCGGCACTGGGCGTAAAGGATGTCGTTTTTCTGCGCTATCGAGATGGCGAACTGGAGCCCAATCTGCAACTGCGACGAGACATCACCCGCATGATCCGCATGAAAAAACCGGATGTGGTGGTAACCTGTGACCCAACGATGTGGTACAGCGATACGTCAATCAATCATCCCGATCACCGGGCGATTGGCGAAGCCACCCTGGCGGCGGTGTATCCGACCGCGCGTGACCGGTTGAATTTCATCGAGTTGGAACGTGATGAGGGATTAGAAGTCCACAAAACGCGCCAACTGTATATTTCTGGCACACCCAATCCAAACAAGAAAGTTGATGTGTCGGACTATATTGAAACGCAGATTAACGCCCTGCGCGAGCATAAGAGCCAGATTGCCGATATGGAAGGTATGGCCGAGCGTTTGCGCAAATGGAAACGCGATTCTGAATCGCCGGATGAATCACCACGACATGTGGAGTCATTCCGGGTTGTAACCTTAAGCTGAGGGCTTATGGCGAGTAATTCGGTATTACGCTGGCTGGATGGCAGTGGATGGATTGTCTTGGCTGGCGGCGAAAAACATGATGAAATTCGTGCGCTGGCACTGGGCAGGGCCGCTGCCGATGGTGGTGTAGCCTATGTGGTATTGGGG
>JAIOHN010000988.1 GCA_019912985.1 Anaerolineae bacterium
GGACCTGCCTGGGATGAACACGGCTGGCTTCAATGTCTCGACGATTTCGGACAGGCCGCTTGAAGTCTGCATGACCATCAATGATCACTGGGGCTATAGCAAAGACGATCACAATGTCAAGTCTTCGCGGCATCTTGTGCATTTGTTGGCGCGTAGTGCCAGCGTGGGCGCGAATTACCTGCTCAATGTGGGCCCCACTGCTGAAGGCGAAATCCTGCCTGCACATGCTCAACGGCTGCGTGGTGTGGGGCAGTGGTTGGACGCGAACGGTGAGTCGATTTATGGCACACGCGCAGGTGCTGTTGCGCCTTCGCCAAATGTCGTGAGCACGCGCAGAGGTGATACACACTACATCCACCTGCTGAATCATACCAGCGACAGCGTGACCCTGACGGACTTTGCTGAAAACGTGAGTCAGGCGCATTTGCTGCGCAATGGCGAGGCGGTGTCGATGGAACACGGCGAAAAGGGACTGGTGATCACTGTGCCAGAGGAACAACGCGATCCTATTGACACCGTTGTTGTGCTCTCCTGAGTCGCCACACATCAAAGAAAGTAGATATGATGGTTAAGCAAGTTTCAGAACAAGGCTTAAAGTGGTTTCAGGACGTGCGTTTTGGCATGTTCATCCACTGGGGACCTTCCGCCGTTCCTGCACGGCACGACTGGATTATGGCCGCAGAGGCGATCTCTGTGCCGGATTACGAGAAATTTGTCGAGCAGTTCAACCCTACGAAGTTCAACGCCGAGGAATGGGTAAGTATTGCAGCCGATGCTGGGCAGAAATACATCGTTTTCACCAGTCGCCACCATGACGGTTTCAGCATGTATGACACGGCGCTCAGCGACTATAAAATTACCAACACAGCGTTTGGGCGTGACCCGGTGCGCGAACTGGCTGATGCCTGTGCGCGACGTAGCGACATTAAGTTGGGTTTCTACAACTCGCTGCTCGATTGGCACCACCCGGCTTATCGTTTCCGCGAAGAGAGTGGGTTAGCGTGGTCGGACTATCTCGACTTTCTACACGGGCAGGTGCGTGAGCTTTGCACCAATTACGGTGAAATCGCCTGTATGTGGTTTGATGGCGAGTGGCCCCGGCATGAGTTCACGCCGGAACAGGCTTACTTCAAAGCAGGTGGGTCTTTCGAGTACGAAAAGCTCTACAATATGATCCATACGCTTCAACCGGATGCCATCGTGCTGAATAATCGTCACGATAAACCGCTTCCCGGCGAGGATATCCAGGGATTTGAGCAAGACCTCCCTGGAATGAATACGAAGGGTTTCAACACTTCAACGATTTCGGATATGCCGTTTGAAGTCTGCATGACGATTAACGATCACTGGTTCTATATTCGCAACAGTAACAACTATAAATCGCTCCGGACACTCGTGCATTATCTGGCGCGTAGTGCCAGTGCGGGTGCGAACTACCTCCTCAATGTCGGTCCTACCGCTGAAGGCGAAATCTTACCTGTACACGCCAGCCGCTTGCGCGGCATAGGGACATGGTTACAGGTCAACGGCGAGTCGATATATGGTACCCGTGCGGGGGTGATTACACCTTCTACGGGTGTAGTCAGTACGCGCAAAGGGGACACTCACTATGTCCACCTGCTGGACTATATCAGTGACAATGTGACTCTGACCGCTGTGCCAAAAAGCATCAGCCAAGCACGCCTGCTTCGTAATGGTGAAGCGGTGACGATGGCTTGGCACGATGATGCTTTGGTGCTTACCGTACCTGAAGCGCAGCGTGACCCCATCAACACGGTAGTCGTGCTCTCTTAATCCTAAAGGTTTTAGTGTGACCAGCCCGGTTCACAGCCGGGCTTTTTGTTTCCCCAATAATAGTTGACAAAACAGGTGCGCTATCACTGAAAATCTTTTCCTGGGATGTGTTGTAAGACCAGGTAAAATGTGGACTGAATTTCGTTGCCCAACGAGAAAGCATAAACGCATGAGTCCTAATGAACTAGACCGGGGCCGCCCTGGTAAAAATAGCATTTTGAGCTTTGCGAGCAAGTACAGCATCCTTTCGATTGGCAGCCGAGGTAGTGTGCTCAGCATCGCTAGTGTCGGCAGTGTTTTAAGTATTGGTAGCGTGGGGAGTATTCTCTCGATAGGGAGTGCAGGCAGTTTTCTCTCTGTTAGCAGCATTGGCAGTGTCTTCTGCATTTTCTGCATTTTGAGTTACCGGAGTATCCGGTCCTTCATGAAAGCGAATAACTACTAATCTTGGTGCATGATCAATGAGATAAGACTTGCCAAAAGTCTTTGGAACTTCTCCGACAATAAGCTATAAAACCGGTTAGCATCTATTTATTTCTTCGTTTATTGGCATGGAGTAGATTCATATATACAATATCAAAGATTATATAAGGTGCCGTGAATCCGTGCTGATACACATCGTGCGGAGCGTGGACAGACTATAATTACGCCAAGGGAGATTTCTTCAAAATCTGTCACAGAGCGTCTCCAGGCTTTATTTGCATTTGGATAGAAATTATATATAATCTAAAAATTGTATATGAACTGCTTAAGAATAAACTGATGAAAATTACGAAAATCGAAGCTATTCCATTGAAGCGTAAACTCGAACAGTATTTTGAGGGTGGAACCTATCGTATTGTCAACCGCGATACGATTGTTACTCGTGTTTACACCGATGAGGGATATGTCGGTGAAGTGTTTGGCGGGGACGAGGATGGCGCTCAGGAGCAAATCATTTATGTGATTCGTGATGTATTTGCGCCACTGCTGACTGGTGAAGACCCTCAGAACGTGGAACGGTTGTGGGCGAAAATGTTTGCCCAGAAAGTTGATCTTGGCAACCGCAGCATCCACATCCTCGATTTGCACAATCACGCCATGTTCATGCAGGCCATCGCCGCTGTCGATAATGCTTTATGGGATTTGCTTGGCAAAATTCACAACCTACCGGTATACCGTTTGCTCGGTGGCTATCGTGACCGCGTGCCGGTGATTGCCATTGGCGGCTACTATGAAGCGGAAAAAGGGCAGAATGACCTTAATGCCGAGATGCTGCATTACAAAGAACTGGACATGGCTGGTGTCAAATTTAAGGTGGGACGCCGGAGCGTACGTGAAGACATCGAACGCGTGACGGAAGTCCGCAAACTGGTTGGCGATGACTTCATCATTGTCTGTGACGCCAATCAAGCCTGGACGCCCAAAGAGGCAATAGAATTCTGCAGGCTGGCTGAGGGATTAAATTTGGGTTGGATCGAAGAGCCGGTGCGCTGGTACGATCAATTTGAAGGGCTGCGGATGGTGCGCGACAGCA
>JAIOHN010000101.1 GCA_019912985.1 Anaerolineae bacterium
GGACTACTGGGCAACGGATGAAGCCACCCAGAAAATACTCAAAGCAGGCGGGTTTCCCGATTTTGAGACCATGGCGGCTCAGTTGCATATCGACTATGTCGTGAGTGTTGGCCCTGTCTACAACGGGCCGCCCGTGCCAGATGACGAGGATATGTACGGCTGCCACTTCGTGGATATACGATATGATCATGGTATCTATCGTGAGTGCGTATACCATCCGCTGGCACAGTACAAGTCAGTTGAGGAGATCGCAGACCATTACGCCTGGCCTTCGGTGGATTGGTTCGATTACTCGCACATTGCCCAAAGCATCGTTGGCAAAGAAGATCATCCAATTCGTGGCGGCGGCTCCGAGCCGTTCCTGACTTACTGCAATCTGCGCGGCTTAGAACAGGCCTACATGGATCTGGCGCTTGAGCCGGAGATGGTGAATTACTGCCTTGATAAATTGTTTGATTTTGCCTATGAAAACACCAGCCGCATTTACGAGCAAATCCCTGGCAAAGTGATGTTTTCCTACATCGCGGAAGACCTCGGCTCACAGACATCACTGCTGTTTTCGCCAGCGACGATTCGCCGCGTCTTGTTCCCCCGTATGCAGCGCATGATGGACCTGGCACATGAATCCGATGTCGCTGTCTTTACCCACAGTGACGGTTCAATTCGCAAGATCATCCCTGATCTTATTGCCATGGGCATTGACATCCTTAACCCTATTCAGTGGCGCTGCGAAGGCATGGACCGCCAGAGTTTGAAGCGCGATTTCGGCAACCAGCTTGTGTTTCACGGTGGCGTTGATAATCAGATCACGCTGGCTTTTGGAACGCCAGAGGATGTACGAACCGAAGTCGCAGCCAATATTGACATTTTGAGTCAGGACGGAGGTTATATTCTGGCTCCCTGCCACAACATTCAGGCGGTCAGCCCCGTAGAAAACATCATCGCCATGTACGAAGCAGGCTACGAATACGGGCAACTGTAAAGGCATTTTATGGCTGACAAAAAGATTTTATTCGATGCACTCCAACATCGCACTACAGGCCATGTTCCCTGGGTGCCGTTTGCAGGTGTTCATGCCGGGAAGCTCAAGGGGTACAATGCGCTAGAAGTACTCACGGATGAGCAAAAGCTGCTGGAATCGCTGCTAGAAGTCAATCGCGTTTATGATCCAGACGGCCAACCCGTGATGTTTGACTTACAGGTCGAGGCAGAGATTCTCGGTTGCCAACTGGCCTGGGCGGAAAACGCACCGCCATCCGTCGCCACGCACCCACTGGCCGAAACGAAGACAGTCCCCACCTATCTGCCAACCGCTTCTGATGGGCGCATCCCCCTGATTTTGAACACAATGCGCCAGCTCAAAGCGCGTATTGGGGATAAGACGGCGCTGTATGGGCTGGTTTGCGGCCCGCTGACCCTGGCTTCACATTTGCGCGGTACCGAAATCTTCATGGATATGTTTGATGAGCCAGTTTTTTTGAACGACCTGCTGGCTTATACCCATGATGTGGTGCAGCGCATGGCGGATCTCTATATCGAGGCCGGTGCTGAAGTCATCGCTGTGGTGGATCCGCTGGTGTCGCAGATCTCGCCCCGGCATTTCAAGTCACTTCTACACGATCCGTTTACCAGCATCTTCAGTCGTCTTCGCCAGCAGGAGATATGGTCATCCTTCTTTGTGTGTGGTGATGCGACCCGCGTCATCGAAGCCATGTGCCAGACCGGACCGGATTGCATCTCGGTCGATGAAAATGTAGACATAGTGACCGCCAAAGACATCACGGACCGTTACCAGATCACGATCGGCGGCAACATTCCGCTCACCACAGTAATGCTGCTCGGCAATCAGCAGGATAACATGAAGTTCGTGGTGGATTTTCTGGATCAAATTGACCATCACAACCTTATTTTTTCGCCCGGCTGTGATATGCCTTATGACACACCGGTCGAGAACACCATCGGCATTCTGGAAGCGGTTCGGGACCCACAGGGTGTCCGTGTGATGCTCGAGAATTATCAAACAGCAGAGGTGGATCTGAGCAAAGTAGACCTGCCTGATTATGCTAATCTGGACAAACCGCTGGTGGAGGTGTTCACACTCGACTCCGCAACCTGTGCCGCCTGCACCTATATGTATGGCGCAGCAGTTCACGCGGTTCGCGCCGCAGGCATTCCAGTTGAACTGGTGGAGTACAAATATACAGAACGCGAGAATATTGCGCGCTGCATGAAAATGGGTGTCAGCAAACTGCCAAGCATCTATATCAACGGCGAATTAAAATATGCATCCATCATCCCAGCAAAAGATGAATTGGTGAAAGCCATCCGTCAGGCTGCGACCCTATCGTGAGAGGCAAAGCAAAAATGGATTTACATCTCGTTGGCGGCTTTTTGGGAAGCGGAAAAACCACCGCAATTATTCAGGCGGCGCGCCTGTTGATGAAACAGGGAAAACGCGTCGGAGTCATTACCAATGATCAGGGAAAGTATCTGGTTGATACGGCTTTCTTCCAATTGGCCGATATTCCCACCGTTGAGGTCACCGGAGGCTGCTTTTGCTGCAATTTCAACGCGCTTGAGGATCAACTTGAAATCCTGCAACAACGTACAGCACCAGATGTCATCTTTGCGGAGGCTGTCGGTTCGTGTGCAGATATTGTCGCCACGGTGCTTAAGCCACTGAGTTACCTGGAGACATCCATCACCCCCACCAGCTTCTCTGTCCTGGTCGACGCAAGGCTCTTCTTGCGTTGGCTCAAAGGCGACGCCCTACCCTATAGCGAGAATATTTCTTACATTTTCGGCCAGCAGCTTGAAGAAGCTGGCCTGCTCATCATCAATAAGTATGACCTGCTCAACCCACAGCAGCTTGAAGAAACCCAGCAGCTTGCGCACAACCGCTTTCCAGTAAAGCAAATTCGCACACAAAACTCACTGGATGACACCAGTATCAGCCGTTGGCTCAACGATCTGGAAACACTACATGCCTCTGGGAATACATTAGATACGAATTATCAACAGTACGGCCTGGGGGAGCGCCAGCTTGCGTGGCTTGATACCGCTTTTACAATCGAGCACGCAGACCGAAGCGCAATTCTCGCACTGCTTGCTGAAATTCGAGATCAGATTGTACGCATGGATATTCCCATCGGCCATCTGAAGTTCATGCTTTGGGATGATACCTACCAGGCAAAAGTTAGTTTCCTCTCGCTTGACGATCAGGAATGGCAGTCACAGGTGCCACCATTTAACGGCTCAGCTCTGCATGTCATTCTCAATTTACGGGCGGAGACCACCCCACAAATACTACGCCAGATTGCAGAAGATGCGCTCAATCGCATCGGGGGCGTGCAGTGGGAGAGTCTTGACGCATTTCAACCCGGATGGCCGCTTCCCGTCTACCGACTCACTGATATGTAATCTAGCGAAAGTTTTGATGACATAGTTCATGTCTCAGAACCTGTACCAGTCGCTAGAATGAAATGAAAGTCTGTTTTCATGAAAGATGCCTTTGTAATGAACCAACGCCAGCGCTTTCAGGCCACAATGCACTATCAACCCCGCGACCGGGCTCCGATTTATGACTTCAATTTCTGGGAAGAAACACTGGTCATCTGGCATGATCAGGGATTGCCAGATGATGTCAATTGCGACAACAGTGACGACTTCTTTGGCATGGATTCCTTCCATCACACAGGCGCGACCGTTGATCTGGCACCGGCTTTTGAAACACTCGTCATTGAAGACCGAGGCGACCACGAGATTATCCAGCAACCTGATGGCGTTCGCGTCTTGCGCAAGAAGTTTATGGGGTCTATCCCGCAGCATGTCGGTCATTTGCTGGTTGATCGCGATAGCTGGCGCAAGCATTACGTGCCCCGGCTGGACCCTGATAACCCGGCACGCTACCCCGCCAATTGGGAGGAACGTGTCAAAGCCTGGAAGAAACCAGATCGTGATAATGTCCTCGTCCTGCCGGGCGGCAGCCTCTATGGTCGCCTGCGCGACTGGATGGGGCTGGAAAACCTATCGCTTGTACTTTACGACGATCCAGCCTGGTTTGAAGAAATGGTCGAGACACTGGCGAACTGTACGATTGGTACCCTCACCCGCATTCTCGAAACAGGCGTGCAGTTCGATGCCTGTGGCATGTGGGAGGATATGGCCTACAACGCAGGTCCGCTCATGAGTGTCCGCCACTTCAAACAGTACCTTGTCCCACACTACCGGCGGATCACGGATTTACTGTATCGCTATGGTGTCGATGTAATCTGGCTTGACTGCGATGGCAATATCGAAAAACTGGTGCCGCACTGGCTGGAAGCCGGGGTGAACTGCATGTTCCCACTGGAAGTTGGCACCTGGGGCGCAGACCCGGTTGCCTATCGCAAACAATATGGCAAAGACCTGCTCCTGATGGGCGGTTTCGATAAACACATCCTGGCACGCACAAAGGAGGATATTGCACGGGAAATTGACCGGCTGACGCCCCTGGTCGAAGAAGGTGGGTATATCGGCTTTTGCGATCACCGCGTCCCGCCAGATGTACCGCTGGATAATTATATGTTTTATTTGGAAACCGTTCGTGAGGTGTGGGGCAAAGGCATTAACCTGAAACCTATGCATCCTTTAGAAAAAGAAAGCACACATTAAGGAAATCCAACCATGGAGACATTTGAGACTATCCGTAAAGCGATCGTTGAGGGGCAGGCAAAAGTTGTTGAGGAGCATGTAAAAATCGCGCTCGAGAACAACACAGATGCCGGCACGATCCTCCATGAGGCGCTGATTCCTGCAATGGCAGAGGTCGGACAACTATATGAAGAAGGCGAGTATTTCGTCCCGGAGATGTTGATCGCGGCCCGCGCCATGAAAACCGGACTTGCCCTGCTAAAACCCTATCTGGTGGATGCCAACATTCAATCCGCAGGCAAAGTCGCTATCGCCACCGTTCAAGGTGACTTGCACGACATCGGCAAGAACCTTGTCAGTCTCATGCTCGAAGGTGCAGGTTTCGAGATAGTCGATCTTGGCGTAAATGCCGAACCAGAGAAGTTCGTGGATGCCGTGCGCGACCAGGGCGTCAATGTGGTTGCGATGTCTGCCTTGCTCACCACCACGATGACTCGTATGAAAGACACCGTCAATGCACTGCAACAGGCTGGGCTGCGCGACAATGTGAAGGTCATCATCGGCGGCGCGCCGATTACGCAGGCATTTGCTGATGAAATCGGTGCAGATGGTTATGCGCCTGATGCAAGCCAGGCAGTGACCCTGACTAAAAATTTACTGGCCGTTTCCTGAACAGGTGAAGGGAGCGGTAATGACAAGGTGCTTCGACTTCACCGAAACTGACTGGCAGCGTATCGAAGCGGATTGGGCGGCATGGTGGGCGGGTGAACTGGACCGCCCCATCGTCACGATCACGACACGCGACCCCGGCACATATCCTGAATCTGGGGATGACTTCTTAAGCCGCTTTCCGCTGAGCCAGCCCGCAACTGAGATCATTGATTACTTTGAGCAGCAGTTACACACCATCCACTACTACGGGGACGCCTATCCCAAATGGTGGGTGAATTTCGGTGCAGGTGTCGCCGCAGCTTTCCTCGGTGCTGGTGTAGAATACAACACCGGCACGACCTGGTTTAAGCCTCTCCCGGTCAACACCCTTCAGGAGATCAACCTGTGCTACGACCCGAATAATGTCTGGTGGCAGCGCGCGCAGGAGATTACCCGCGCCGCAGTTGAACGCTGGTCCGGCAAAGTCCTCGTCGCCTATACCGATCTCGGCGGCAATCTGGATATTCTCGCCAGCTTGCGCGGCACACAAAACCTGCTTATGGATCTCATCGACACACCGGATGAGGTTGCCCGACTCGTTCACGAAATCACCCAGCTCTGGCTACGGTATTTCGATGAACTGGAAGCACTGATGCCCCCGAATCAGCGCGGGCGCGCTGCCTGGGCACCGCCGTGGTCGCCTTCGCGTGGCTACATGCTGCAAAGTGATTTCTGTTACATGATTTCGCCGGAGATGTTCGAGCGCTTCGTCCTGC